>RGUK01000028.1 GCA_010027825.1 bacterium | reverse complement strand
TCTTCCAAAAGCGTAGTTCCGGGAAACCGTACCGGTAGTGCTGATTTAAAATGCGGTGACGGTCTTGTTCTAGAAAATGGGTTATGTTATGCTCCACCCATTAACAATTATAAGTGTGTTGGTCCAGTGTGTTCAACTTCCAAAGAGGTAGTTCAGGGAACTCGTATCGGTAGTGCTCAAATGAAGTGCGATGGCAATTTGGTTATGGATAGTGGGTTGTGTTATGCTCCTCCCATTGACAATTATAAATGTGTTGGTCCAGTGTGTTCCTCAAGCAAGGGTGTAGTTCAAGGAACTCGCACCGGTAGTGCTGAATTAAATTGCCCTGAAAATAAACGCCTCGAGGCAGGGTTGTGTTATACCCCACCTATCGATAACTTTACATGTGTGGGCACCGTGTGTGGAATGAAGAAGTAATGTAATATTGGTAACAAAAATTGGAGATGCGTCCGGTTGGATCCTATATTATTTTTGTTACCTTTAGTTAATGTTATGAGTGGAACAAAGACTGCTCCTCAAAAGCCGTTAAAGGGTGAGGCGATTGTCTCCAACTTTGGGTCTTTTGATACTATTTCAGCAAATTCGATTGTGTTACAATCAGTGAGTATTGCGGGGCTTTTCCAAGATGGCGTATTTCAAAATGTCAGCATCATAGATTCAAGTATAGACAATACGGTAATAGGGTTAAATGTGCGTAATGCGGCGTACTTTACAACTTTGAGCACAAACAATGACGTTAATTTTTATAGTTTTGTTCCAGGTGGGGGGAGTGTCAATTGGAATTCTGAAACAAGTGTGTTTACCATAGATGGCGAGTTAAAAGTTGATGGATGTTCGCTATTAGGGAATATTGAGATATGTGGCAATGACATCAAGGCGGACAACGCTAATGGAGACATAAGGATTGCTCCTAACGGCCTGGGAACGCTTTACTTGAACGGGCCGTTGGTAAACAGGACAAGCAATGGCAGTGCACTCACGGAATTGTCGAGCGGGGGATCTACTTTTGTTGTAAAGGACAACTTTACGGTGTATTCAAGCACGGGATCGGCGAATGTGACTACATTTGATGATCAGACATACACTACAAGAAACGGGGACATCACATTGTCAACGGAAGCCACACCTACTCCTTACAATATTACACAAATACTCAACACACTTGGCAACACACGAGTGACTACTCAGTTGTCGCACAACCTCAAATCGGGTGACGTGGTGACGATTGCGAATTCGGGTGTAGACAACAGTTATACAGTGGGGACAGTTCTTACAAGCAACCAATTTTTTTTATCTCAGCCGCTTGTTATTCCGACGACAATCACGCGAGGCAATGTGACAAAGACTTTGTCAAACAACATTGTCTTGGACACAAGGAATAGGATAATTGTCCCGACGAATACAAAGCTCACCCTTGGACCGGATTGCAATTACATTACCGGAAACACAGTTGGGTTACTGCTGTATAGTTGCACTGACATTTACCTTAATGCAAATCATACGATTGTACCGCAAAATTCCAACTTACAATTCGGGAGCTCGGGTAACAATTACATAAAATATGACGGGACCGGGGTGCTAACAGCTGTCAATGAAAAGTACCAAGTGACGGGTCCATTGACGCAGATCAACACTACCAACACGCGTTTAAGTGATCCGATTCTTACAGTAGGAGACTACACGCTTGCTGCAACGGACAACAAGGACCGTGGGTTAGAGTTCAGGTACTATGATGCCTTGAGTAGTTCCATGAAGTTAGGATGGTTTGGGTGGAAGGCAAGCACTGGGCAGTTTACATACATTCCTGATGCTACGAATACAAACGAGGTTATTTCTGGCGCACCTGGTCAGTTCAACATCGGTGACGTGTCAGCAACAAACTTGAGCATTGCTTCTGGAGGTAGTCTAAACTTGAATTGTGGAAGTTTATTTAATGTAAGTCAGCTCACCGCGTGTAATGGGACGATCAATGTGATTGCCTCCCAACGTATTGGGTTGCTTTCAAATACTGAGGTGGTACTAAACGGTGGTGTTCCGGTGCGCTTTGGGACATCAGGTGTAAGCATTCAGTCAACGGGAACGTCAGGGACACTTGTCCTTAATACAGCAACGACGGTCGTGAGCTCAAGTACACTAGTCATTCCACAGGCATCTGTTATTTCATTTGATGGCTCGACGACAGGTGCGCAAAAAATATTCCGCAACACGTCTGGTGACTTGGTGTTGTCCACAAATCGAGACATCTTATTGTCTACAACAGCAGGAAATGTAGTTATACCTTCTCTTACAAGGGTGCAGTTTGGGTCTGCCACACAGACGATGTGGGGAAACACATCTGGAATAAACGTAGCAAGTAATACAAACATTCTTATTGAAACAAGCACAGGCAATGTAAGTTTACAGACGGCATCAGGGGACATCCAATTGTATTCAAGCAGTGGTAATGTGCGTTTGTTGACGAATGAGTACTTGGTGTTTGGGACCTCGGGTACTTCAAACAGTTTACGCACGACAAGTACGGGTGCATTACAAATTAGCGGGAATACATCGGCGCCCGTTACCATTACGGATACCCAGACAATTAATTTGTCTGCAAGTAATTTGGTAAACATTCCTACAAACACACGATTGGTGTGGGGTAATGGTGGTTGGATATTTTCTGATACGGTAGGGAACACAACGTTTATCAATACGACGGGGAGCTTGACATTGGTGTCACCGACGACGGTTGTGAGTGCGGGAACATTAACAGCTACATCACAGTTTACGAACGTCGTAGGAAACAATGTGAATGTGAGTGCTGGAAATTTAATGGTGCGTGGCGGGTCTACGGCATTGTATTCTGATAATGTGACGTTAAGGGACCCGGTGATTACATTGGCAGACACCCAACAAGCAGTTCTTGACCCTCGTGACCGTGGTGTTGAGTACAAGTACTTTGACCCTGCAACAAACAGCGTGAAACTGGGGTGGTTTGGGTGGAAATCAACGACGGGTAATTTTACGTTTTACAGTGATGCTGTCAACACCGGCGAGGTCATAACTGGGACGCTTGGATCTTTGGACATTCGTAACATGACGGCATATGGGCAACTTCAATTTGCCACACGAGGAAACATTGATGTGAATTGTGGAACGTTGGCGAATGTCAATACAATTACAAGTTGTAGCGGAGACCTGAACATCATTGCTAACAATAGTATGCGTGTGTCATCTGGGACAGTACACTTGACGGTTTCAACAAGTGTGAACCTTCCAGTTGGCAAGCCTGTTTACTTTGGGTCTACGGGAGCAAGCATACAGTCGAGTACATCTGGAAATAGTGTACTTTTAAACGCACCCTCGCAGCTGGATTTGAACTCAGGGGTACTAGCGGTGAACTGTAATACTACTAACATATACTCTACGACGGTGAATGTCGAAGATCCGATCGTGTCACTTGGTGGTGTAACGGGTCCTGTGTCTAATGACGGCAAAGACAGGGGTGTAGAATTCAAGTGGGGAAACGGTGTATCAACAAAGACAGGATTTTTTGGGTACAAGAACAATTTGTCCAGATTTGTATTTATACGTGATGGCATCAACACGGCTGAGGTTTTCAGTGGAGCGCTTGGAGATGTGCAGTTTGGAGGCGGGTATTTTACAGGGCTTGACTTGCAGAACGGGACACTTAGCAACGTGAACACGGTACAAGGGGTTCAATCAATCATCACGAATTCATCAAGTACACTCCAGATAAGCGCTGGGAGCATTGCATTACAAAGTACATCAGGTATTTATTTTGGCGGGACAAGCACGAGTATAGTAAATGGTACGGCGGGGTTGGTAATTTCAGGCACACCGCAAACGACGTTTAGTACGGGCCAGGTAAATCTGCCGGGGGCAATAAACATTGGCACGACGGCAAGTATTCGTACAAGCTCGGGAAATCTGGTCATAGCAAACACGTCAGGAAATGTAGAGTTAACGCCCAAGGCATCGGGAGGAAATGTACTACTGCCAATAAATACGTACCTTTCGTTTGGAGGAACAACCAACAGCATTATATCAGACTCGCAACAATTGCTCATTAATGGATACAATGGAGTGGGTATCCAGTCGTCTACATTTACTATATCTGGTAATGTAAATGTGATAGGATCGATTACTACTTTGTCAACTTCGTTTAACTTGGACAACTACATCCTGCCGCTTGGCAAGGACTACAAAGTGGCTATTTCGACAGTGACTAACGACGGAATTGGATTCTTAAGGGTGACTACAAGTCAGCAGCACTATTTGACAGCGGGAGACCGTGTGACGTTGCTCAACACGAATTCTGTGCCCGAGGTGAACGGGGACTACACAGTTGCGAGTGTGATTGATGCAACGACGTTCAGGGTACCATATTCAACGCCCCTCACGACCCCAGGGATGACAGCTGGTACATTAAAGACGACATTGATGTTTGATCCTGGAAAGGATGTGGGTATAGCGGTGAACAATTGGAGGTCCACGGCGGGCTCGGTGACCTCAGGCTCTTCAGGGTACCGCACAGGCTTTTTTGGGTGGAAAAACACGTTGAATAGGTGGATGTTTTATGAAAATGCACAAATAGTAAACGATGTTGTTACGGGTGGTACGTTGGGGAATGTGCAAATCAACGAATTGTTTGCCAACCGTGTTAGTGGATTTGAATTGACGGGGACAATTTCGGCAGGGTCTAACGTAGTGAGGGGGACTAACTTCCAGATTGGTGGAGGTGCAATTGATTCTACGCCTATTGGGGTGACGGGTGCGCAATCAGGGCGTTTTACGAGTTTGAGCAACACTGTATCGGCGGCCTTTTCTAATGTGACGTTTTCGACGTCGGTTGCGTACACATTTGAGAGGTACACACTAAGCTCTGCAGGGCTTCAAACGAGGAATCCAAGTATCAATTCGGTCATTTCATTGTTTTCGGTTTCTGGGGTGAGTTACACAGGTAGTTCGGGTACAATGCCGACATTGGTGACAAGTGTAGCGGATGGGACGTTTAAGATGCTTGTGTGTGCAAGTATGGGGACAGGGTGTGAGCACACCATATATTTTGGCTCGGGCAAGTTGATTACACCCAATCCTACCAATGCAACAGCTGGCTCTAAGTTGGTGTTTAAACGCGCGGGGCAAAGTTGTCAACTTGTTTTTGATGGTGTGCAGGGTGCGTGGATATTGTTAAATGCTGGGGCGTACGTTGCGTAATCGCAAAGTTACGTAATCGCTACGTTAGATTCCTCGACATTTTTTAGGTGTTTATCGTAAATATGAACGAGCAACAGTACATAAACTTGTTTTTTGAGAGGCTTAAGCACAGTCCGGACACTGTGGGTACGTTAGTGCAGGATATTGACCGGAAGTTTCGAAACAGCGTGATTTTGAATTACTACATAGGGTATTATTACTTGAACACCAAGGCTGACACAGAACGTGCAATAGAGCGATTCAAGCGGTGTATACTGTTGTCACCTTATTTTTCCCATCCGTATTTGCAATTGGCAAGTCATTACCTTAAACCACCACATGAAAATTACCAGGAGGCTGAAAGGTACTTGTTAGAAATATTTTGTAAAAAGACACTTGACATGACGTCGGGGTCGGAAAAAAGGGTGGCCAACTTGCATGAGCACAATCAAATTACGAGAATGTTAGGTAGCATCTATATGTCAACGGGTGATCACGCCAAAGCAGAAAAGGCATTTTTGCGAGCACGCCGTTTTTTGACAGACCATTCCCCTAACTTTACCAACATCGAATACACTAAGGGCACTAAAATAGTGTGTTCAGCGCTAGGGGATATTTACGGCATCACGGATCCTGATAATGCTTTTAGGTACTACCTGTTAGGGTTGAGCAAATGTGATTTCACCACCACCCCGGACCCAAACGATCCGGGTGACAATCACCTTTTAAGGTCCACAATGGTGGCGATGCATTATGCTACGCCAGGTATACAAAAAGCCAACGCAAAAACAGTCATCAAAAAGGCGCAGGAATATTACAATAGGTACGTCATACCCAAGTTTCCTGACTCTCATTTACATGAAGTACCCAAGGTACATATTGGTTACGTAAGCCCTGATTTCAACAAGAACGCGGTGGGGTTGTTTGTGACGCACTTTTTGGAGCACTATAACGAGTCACAGTTTGAGGTGTATGTATATTATACAAACCGACAGGCAGATGAGTTTACACAAGTATTCAAGAGCTTTAGTGGTGTGAATTGGGTGGACACTTCGGACATGGACGTTGCGCAATGTTACAATTTGATTAAGTTTACACATCGCATTGATGTGCTTGTGGATCTTATTTCGGCGGGCGCTGGTTCCAAGTTGGAGTTGATGAGTATGTCTCCAGCACCGGTGATCATAAATTACCTTGGGTATCCTGGGACATCAGGTGTGCCACAAGTTGGGTATCGTTTGACAGACCGTGTGTGTGACCCGGCGGATCCATCTGGGTATGTGTATACTGAAACGTTAGTGTATATGCCTAGGTGTTTTTTGTGCTTTGGGATGTTCAAGAACGTTACGGTACCTGACATTGTGTATAGTGTACTGCGTTCGGACGATACTATAAATATTGGTATCATGAACAAGGCACGAAAACACCACCCGGAGTTTAGAAAACTCTTGAAGCGTGTTCTCGAAACGTATCCAAACACGGTACTTTATATTAAATGCGATGAGTCTTCAGAAAATGTGCTTCCCAAATTGTATTCTGATTTTCCGGAAAGTCGTATAAGGTTTTTGCCATTTACAAGCACGCTACCTAGTTACCTAAAGCAATTCAATAACATTGACATGTGTATTGATACCTTTCCTTATTCGGGCACCACCACCACATGTACGAGTTTGTTGATGGGCGTGCCTGTCTACACGGTTTACAACCCGGAAAACCCGCACGCATCCAACGTATCAGCAAGTATTTTAAAGAACGCTGGCCTTGATGAGTATGTATTCGGGGATGCTGAAGCGTTGATTGAAGGCATTTCCCCTAAAGTAACCACTGAACCCCTGAAAAAGACTATTCGATCAAAATTTTTGAAAGCCAATTGCCCAGTTCAGTTCATTAAGGAATACGAAAAGGTGATTCTCGGGCTTGTTGGAAGAGTGGACACCACCGTGGACACCACCGTGGACACCACCGTGGACACCACCGTGGACACCACCGTGGACACCACCGTGGACACCACCGTGGACACCACCGTGGACACAAGTATTAGAGCTGCACCTGACGATGTGTTTACTTTCATGGACTTGAAAACATTGCTTAAGAAGGACTCACTCCCAAGAAGTACTCCCGAAATCAAATACATTTGATGACGCAAAAAAAGTGAAAAAACAATACTTGAACATAATAATTAAATATGGTAGAGTTAGTATTAGGTTATTGTTGTCTAAACACGAAACTTAGACAACTTGGTATATTTAGTTCAAGAACATTGCGACTAGCTACGTTAAAGGAGCGTGGGATGGAGTACTTGTACTCGCTTGCAATGCAGAACATACAGGACACGTTTGCAATCTTGAGATGGAATGCGGAACATAGTATTTACAATTTCAGGATCAGTAGTGAGCTTTTGCCTTTTGCGAGTCATCCGGACTATTATCACACGTATGACTTTGACAGGTTCCGGCCAATGTTGGCTCGTCTTGGGGAGACGGCTAAAAAATACAATCAGTACATTACGATGCATCCGGGGCAGTACAATCAGCTTACTTCTGTGCGATCTAGTGTGATACAGCAAACGGTGTATGACATTGACACACACGCAAAGATCCTTGACGCTATGGGAGACGGGGCAGAAAAGTCGGTCATAGTGATTCATGGAGGTGCACGGGGGACATCTAAGGCAAATTCCCTTGCACTTTTTCGTGACAATTTCAAGTTACTATCGGAGTCATCAAGACGGCGACTTGTGTTAGAAAACGACGAAATCGTGTACACAGTCGAAGATCTCCTCCAGGTGTCGGGTGACTTGGGCATACCGATTGTGTTTGACACACATCATCACAATTTGAACCCTGGAACGTTAGACATCCTCACTGCAGCCGAGTTGTGTGCAGAAACATTTACACGACGGGGCTTGGTGCCGTTGATGCATGTTTCCAAGTCAAGACCGGGTGTCAAAGAAACAGACTCGGTGACGGCACGGCGGGCACACAGCGATTTTGTGGACAGTCTACCAGACGCATTGTTTAATTTGACAGTGCCGAAAGTGTACGTGGACATCGAGGCAAAAATGAAAGAGCAAGCGGTAATGAAATTGCTCCAATTGCACCAATTGTAAAAAGTTAATTTACGGGCTTATTTACAGAACAACACAATGAGTTTGACCAAATACAACAATGATCCATGTTACATTACGATGCGGGAGTCTCACAACACTAGGGTATTTAAGAGAATTACAGACAGTCTCCCAGAGTCAGTAATGCATTGTGAGCACTGCCCAAACAAGAGTTCCCCATTTTTAGCATTAGTCTCCTTAAATACTCATATAAAAACACAAAACGTTGTCAACATTGAAAGTAAGCTCAGAGGTCTGGGAGAAAGAATGTGAGTATTTGGCGGAAAAAAACAAAATTAAAAATAAATGTAACGATCATTGTAAGCAGGATGACCGTACCAAAATCATTTTGCTTTGGGGTAGACAAGTCTGATTACACGCTTGCAAAGTTTACGGGCGACAATGGGCTGGTATTTCCGTTGGTTTACAATGACCTTGTAAACGGTGTGTCTATAACCCCATTTCAAAAGGTGCCATTGCAAACGCAAGAACGGATTGTGGATTCGGTACTTGAGGAATGGGGGCAAGTAGCGAATTTGGATAACTTACAATCCACATTAAAATACATTTTAGATAATTGGACACATGCATATGATATGTTCTATGTGTACACGGTGAACGACACGCCAATTGGTTTTGTAGGAGTGGATCAAAAAAATTGGTTACCTTACATGTCACATTTGTATGTGTTTCCAGAGCATCGTGGAAAGGGTCATGCAACCTTTCTTATAGAATTCTGCAAGCAATACACGAAATACGCGCGGCACAACGAGTATAGGCTGTATTGTGATAGAAGTATGATCCCGTTTTACAAAAAACATGGATTTGAGGTTACACGAATAGACCACGGGGGCGATCCTGAACTTGTGATCATGCAACGTAATTTGGCGCCTACTCTTAAACTTGTTAAAAAGGAACTTTTGTATTAAAAGATCCCTTTGCAAGTTCTTCAAACAAAGATAGTACTTTGTCAGGTGGTAGGGTATAAATAGAAATTCTTTTTTATAGTAACCTCAATAACCTCAGTAAGGTATGTCAATAAAAACGAATTCATTTTACCATTATCTAATGACGTACGACACGCCCAACAACGCACGGTTTAAGCAACATTTCAAGAAAATCATCTCGGACATACCAAGGGAAGTAGTGAGCTCTAGGAAATTGATCAAGGTCCTCCAAATCAATACACAAAAGGACCTCCGCGTGTTTAGAGACGCATTCATGGATTACTTTACGGAGTATTTTAAGCACGTTTGAACTGTCCGAACGCGAATTCGCGTTTAAAAAGACCAAGCATTACATTACTGCTCATTAAAATACAACATTTTCACTTAGACAATTTAATGGGAATAGTTAATAAACAATGGAAACCTACCTGAAGAACACGGAAATTCGTACATCCATCATGAATCCGAATAGTACATTTATACTTGTTTCATATTATTGGGGGGAATCTGTAATAAACACTGGGTCTGTGAGGGGGTTGACGTATGGAGAACAGGTAAAGCGAATGATTGCAGATTGCGAACGTTTAAGGATCAATTACTACTTTGTGAGGACACTTGACTTTGAAGTATCGGGCAGTTATCAAAAGGCATTGTCATACAAGCCTCATTTTATTACACACGCTTTAGACAGGTTTCCTAAATACAAGTGCATTTTTGTGGACACTGACTTGCAAATTCTTAAATTTCCTCATTTGTTCGAGGTAGATGCGGATTGCTGGTTTTTGAATTGGAACGAGTACGATTGGAATTGTTACAATCCTTTTCAATTGGTGTTGCCGGGTGCGGTTTTAGGGTTTGCTAATACACATGCATCAAAGACGATGTTAAAGATACTTACGGACTTTATGCACACGCACAGTCTATTGGCAGAGGATAAATCTTTTTCGGGAATTATCACTCGCCATTTCATGAATGTGTACCTAAGATGTATATGGTTACCCGAGACATATATGTACATGTTTGAGTCGCACAAGTACTCTCCAGAGACTTCAAGCTACACCTTTGTTGCTGACATCGATTACGAGATGAAACAAAATGGAGTGTACAAACGCGAAGACTTGGTTATGATACATGAAGACTTTGAGACGGGAAATTTGGACGATGTGTACAAGAAAAGGGTCGGTCGTAACAGGTTTCCTCCCAATTTCAATCGACAACAAGGTGAAAAGCTGAGATGCCTTGACGTGATATTTAAGAACTACAAGACATTTGGTTTGACACCTGTTCAAGCAGAAGAGTATCGCGTAGACTGGGAACATAAGGCAAAAAACAAGGTGATCACCAATAGTAGTTTGGACACATGCAATATAACAGGAGGCCGAAATGTACTCATTACACAAGAGACCTTGAGCACCCCGTTTGTAGTAGTTACACGAACACACGCCAACGACACTGGCATAGACGCATTTAGGAAAGAGATGCAGAGACTTGGAATGTCTTATGCCATTTACAAAGGTGATCCCGGAGTTTCTCTTGCAATGTTTTTTAGAGAAGCTCTAAATTTGCACAAAACGGCGATTAGGTATATTCCTATTACACACCTTTTTAGGAAAAAGATACCTCAACTGTTTTATGTTAAGAACATGGACTTTATGACACCGAACATGAATGTGATGTACAGTTTAAGTAATTGTTCGGACCCACGTGTATTAAAGGCATTACCAAACAGTGTTTATTGCTTCGATTATAATAGTCTTGTGATGGACTTTTTATGTATTGTGCAATCTCATACACGTAAAAGTCATATTACACGTAATACTGAGTACCGTGTCTTTGAGTACGTCTTCAACATTACCTTTGCGGTGAATAAAATGAGATGTTATTGGATGGGCAAAGAATACGTGATGGGCAATGTATTTAGGGCATTTAGAAGTCGCAATGATCTTAAATCGCAATTACGTAATGATACCCGAAAGGTGTCTAAAAAGGTTAGGACCCTTACCAAAAAAATGGAGCAATGTGGCCTAAAGCCTCCTTTAAACATTGATAGTGACCCACTTCCAACGCACAATTATGGATCCCGATATGGTGCCATTTTTCATAATCGTTACTCTGCTCGATTTTTGGAATACTTTTAATTATTTTTTTTTGTAAGTTGTATTATAAAATAACAATGTGGGGCAACTTAATAATTTTGAGCGGTATTATTATCTTCTTTGTGGGATACTACTTCAAGGGCAAGGCTGATGGTCAAGGTGACTGCACCAAAAAGATCGATTCATATGACATGAACAACGGTGGAGGCATTGCAGGAATCGTCATTGGTATTGTTATGGTTATTATTGGTGGTGTAATGAACATGCTCAAAGGACCTGACGCCGCAGCTGAAGCTTCTGAAGCAAGTGCTTAATTGCACACCAATTGTATTTTGTAACAAAAAAGCAATTATATGAAAATATAATTTTGTTTTAAGAAAAATAAAATTATTGACATAAAGTATAAACAAAAATATGATCGAAGAATTTATTTCAAATTTGTTTGGCGGCGCAGCAAGAAAATCCCCTTCCAGTTCCAGTGGAACTAAGCGTAGCTACAAAAAGCGTAGCTATAAGAAACGTTCTATGAAGAAGCATTCTGCAAAGAAACATTCTGCAAAGAAACATTCTGCTAAACGCAGTGCAAAAAAGTCTCATAAGAAACGTTCGGCCAAGAGACACTCTAGCAAGAAACATTCTGCAAAGAAACATTCTGCAAAGAAACATTCTGCAAAGAAACATTCTGCAAAAAAGTCTCACAAGAAGCGTTCTGCTAAACGCAGCATGAAGAAACGCTCGGCCAAAAAGTCGGCAAAGAAACGTTCTGCTAAACGCAGTTATAAGAAACGTTCCGCCAAAAAGTCTGCAAAGAAACGCTCCTCAAAGAAGCGTTCCGCTAAACGCAGCGCCAAGAAACGCTCTGCTAAACGCAGTTACAAGAAACGTTCGGCCAAAAAGAGCGCCAAGAAACGTTCTGCAAAGAAGCGTTCAACCAAAAAGTCTGCCAAGAAACGTTCCGCAAAGAAACGTTCCGCTAAGCGCAGCACCAAGAAACGTTCCGCCAAAAAGTCTGCCAAGAAACGTTCCGCAAAGAAACGTTCCGCTAAGCGCAGTGCCAAGAAACGTTCTGCAAAGAAGTCCCAAAGGGGTGGACTAGACAAGGCTTACTACAACGAACAGAGAACATCCGAACTCGGCAGTGCTGAGGGACCTGTTCGTGCTGTCTGCAGACCTGGTGCCAAGATGGGCATTGATGGCAAATGCTACAAGGTCAAGAGTGCCAGACGTGTTTACAGAAAGTCTTACCGCAAATCTGGACCCAAACGTGTCTCTCGCCGCAAGTCCGGCTCCAGACGCAAGTCCGGTTCTAAGCGCAAGTCCGGTTCTAAGCGCAAGTACAAGTCATGCAAAAAGGGTCAACGCCGCAGTCGCGTGACTCACAGATGCAGAAAGGCTTAGATTTAAACCCGACTTACATTAAACTCTTTCGATGCACTTTTTCAATGTTACCTAAATGTAGTTTGTTACAAAACAACATTTTGGTTTCTTTTTTATGGGAATGTAGTAAGGATATGCCAACTTATAAGATCACTAATGGTGTGAGGATACCATTTGTCCAAAACCTTCGTCCTACAAGTTTAAAATTTCTTACGGAGGACATATTTGTGACATACTTGGACGTCTTGTTCAAAAAGAAGATTTCAAAGCACGTTTGTTCAAGAAAGTTGATTGCATCTAACGAGTACTTTGTCAAACTGGATATACCCAGCTTGATCGTCAATGTGTCTAAAACATTAATGTCAAGGTTTAATGAGTGCGCCTTGGACGATTCAAAAAAGTATTTCATAGTGCCTTTACATATAAGGTTTCCGTCGTACTACACAGTCTCCGACAGAGTCTCCGACACTCAGACGATAGGGCATGCGAACACAGTCTTAGTTGATAGAACACGCAAGGAAATTGAGCTTTTCGAGCCTCACGGTCAGTTCTTCAAGGGACACCCAGTGAGCTTGGATACACAGGCAATGATTAAAGAGATTGTAACGCGTGTACTCCCATTTACTCAAGACTACGTTTTCAAAAACGTTTTTAGCACATGTGAGTCGCTTGCCCCACAAAAGGATGACCTTTATTGTCTTGCATGGACGCTCTTATACATTGAGCTGAGACTCCTAAACGGCAACTTAGATTCATCTACCGTGTTCGGCGGATTTCATGAATACTTCAACACCCAATCGCAAAAGCTTAATTATATAAAGAGGTACATCACTTTTGTAAAAGGGCAAATTGAAAAGTACCCGTCAAGGGAGCACAACATGTATCCAGATTATGACTTTCCCATAAGTCATCTTGACACATTCGTAGTAAATCCGGCAGATTTCAAGGTAAGGCTTATAGGACTCATGTACTTGTACAGTAGTTCACAAGACACCTTACAACGCCAACAAATACTAAATGAATTGCTAAGTTACCGTAAACATTCTCGTTTCGATGACACATTTTTTAACTTCTTTAGTGGACGTTACAATGATGCCGTTAAGGTGTTTGATGAAAACAAATATATTTTTGATCACTTCAATGACTCTGCCGAGTTTGCAAGGCTTTTTCGAACTTTAGTAGAGCTTAGGAGAATTCAATTAATTTAATTTATTAAATTTGTTAATTACTAATAATACACTACTAGTAATGGGACAACCTTCACCAGGAGAACAAGGAGAAAAGGGATCCCCAGGAACTCCAGGAACTCCAGGAACCCCAGGACCACCGGGACCCCCAGGAGCGGACGGAAACTTGGTATTGGATAGTTCTAACGTGGGACCTGTTGTAAACAGACTTGTACAAAACCAGGCCCTTTTTACAGGCTTAGCTTCAAGTTTATCGTCAAACCCGAATTTTGTGAACGATGTTACAGGCAAGTTCACGGATGCACAACTTAACCAAATTTCAAATGCAATATTGCAACCCAATACTAAATTCATGGGAAATTTAAGTAACAAGTTGGTGACAGAATACTATAATATGTTGCCACAGACACAATTGTCTGAAGGGGACATCAGAACAAAGATCCAACCCAAGACAATGTGGTGTGCCGATGGTAATGTATGTTATGCACCTACAACATCTCAGCGTAATTTCTTCACGGGTGACATTGTGATCCGTCCTGGAAACAAGTTCATGTTTGGGACAGGTGATGGTACGACGTCAAGTGTGAATGCTAATACGGGTATGTTAGAAATCAGCCAAACCGCTCCACAAGGCAATTGGCAGTTGGGGCCTTTTGTGTATGGAAGGGATGGTGGACAAATTGGCACAAACAACCAAATAGGTAATACTGTGGGTCCAACGGTTTCTTGGGGTCCGGACGATGTGTATGTAAATCACGGTGACTTGTATGTGGGCACGGGGTCGCGTGGAAACATTGTTATGAGGGGTAGTGAGTTCCGTATTAACAGTAACATCAGCACAGGAGCTGGAGGAACTGCTATTTCAGTGGACGCGGACGAAACACTAATTTTGAATCAAAAACGCGAGTTTGACGGTGGTGTGAGGGTAAATGGGGGTGTGGCGGTGGAAAGGGACTTAAGAGTGGGGCAATTTTCAGGGCAATCTGGTAATTTGCTTGTAGGCAGCGCTGCAGTAGGGGCAACTGGGGGAAATATTACACAGTACGGTGCCGACTTCAGCATTCGTAATACGGCAAGAGGTGGTGGTGGAAGGGCGCTAAGTCACCAAAACAACAACCAGTTGTGGGTGAATGCAGGTAATGAATTTAGTGGGGGGACTGTCATTGACTCTACTCTTGCGGTCTCTAATAGTGTTGTCAATGTCACTAGATAAGGGTACAACAGTTGCACCAACTGAGATTTTGATTATTAATCGCGATCATTCTTTGACAGGTGGTACACAAGTGGACTCTAATCTTGATGTGAAAAAGACGCTAAATGTAATTGGTAACATCAATGCAAATAGAGATTTGTATGTTGGAATTCAAAACAGTACCAGTGGAGGAGGAGGCATCACTCAAAGGGGACCTGATTTCCGTATTAATTTTGCACAAAATGGTGCTGGTGGAAGGGCGCTAAGTCATCTTTCGGACAACAGGCTTGTAATTAATCAGGGAGGTGATTTCACCGGGGGGACGGAAATACAGAGCGAGGTTCGTATGGACAAGGGCTTGAAAATTGGCAATTGGTCATTAAGTGAAACAACAACTGGATCGTTAGCTTTTAAAAGAGGAGATGCAGAGTTTACTATGAACTCAAATGGATCTTTTAGTATACAAAATACAACCGGGAATACATTTAACATTGGAGATAATGGAGACATATGGAGTAAAAAGCTGGGCCGAAGTGGTGACACGATTGGAGCATGGATGAGTAATGGAATCAATACAAATATGAT
>RGUK01000270.1 GCA_010027825.1 bacterium | reverse complement strand
CCCCATTAGTAGAGTTCTGCGGGCAACAGCCCTGATCGCGTCGTGCGGTCAGGGTTTTTTTATTTCTACAGGGTTTTTGCCGCGTTTCCTGCGTGGTGCGAAAGCCTGAACAAACGCTAGAAACACGGGTGTTACTGGTGCGTGGTGCGTTGGCGGACCGGACGCGGCTTGTCGGTCGCGGACCAGTCATTTCGGGCCATCACGGGGGGGAGGGGGGCCGGCTAGCACCTGCCGAGCAATTCCGAACGAGCAAATTCAAAAATTGGGACTCCTAGAAATCCGTAAAGTAGATTTCAAATATTGGGACTCCTGTGAGCCGTTCCCAAGATTTCAAATATTCGTTTACGGAATGTGCTTTTGGCGAACTTTAACTTCCACATTTTCAAATATCCATCAGCCCACACACGGCGTTCCGCCACACGCTCTGCCGCGTCTGTGCCCCCATCAGCCCACCACCCCCACAAGGGCAACCCCGTATACAGGATCGTAGCCCCTCTGCCTGTTCCGCACGGAACCTGTTCTCCTTGCTCCCACACCACGGTTTCAAATATAGCCACTGGTGGTTTTGGTTGTGGACGAACTGGAGGGAACTGGACTCAAGCACTTTACGGATACCGGAAACCCTTTAAGTTGGAAACACTTTCTGGTTTTCTGGACTGCTGGTTTTCTGGGATTACTTGAAAAACACATTTAAATAATAAACCGTGTCACCCCCCTCTTGCACTCTTCATGCCCTGTGGTATATTTACGGCATGAACACACTGCTCCCCCATTACACCCTGTGGGCACAGTTTGGTGAAAACCGCAGGTACACCACCCATCCCGCAGCACAAGTGTACTGCTTGGTGTTTGAGCCGCAAAGGTGCGGTACTAGGGTACGGATATGGTGTAAATCCATTGGCAGACACCCCACCACGCTTGCAAACCTGCACGAATGGAAGCGTGTGCCTGTTGTGGGTTCGGTACTGGTTGCAGGCAAGCCTGATCCTAATGGAATGCCGTGCGTGTGGCTGACAACGCAAACCGCACGAGTGGTTTGGGGCATGCTGACGCACCGGAGCAGGGGCTACCCGTGGAGCACCAATTTGGCAGACGCATTAGAGTACGCACGGCAGAACGGATGGGGTGTGCTCCACACACAGGCATTTGTGGACGATTGTGCAGGGGCACACGACACAACGGAAACTTTTAACACAGGGCACACACAATGACAACGGGCACACTACAACCAGACACCGCAACCAGCCACCTGCTTGAAAGTGGGGTGCGTGGCACCAGTGGGCACAGCACACTGGAATTTCGTGGTGGGGACTGGAACTATAACGAAGTACGAGTCACACCTCGCGGTGCACTGGTATTGGACACCAAGCACCACGAACACCAGCGGACTCCGTATGGGTTGTGCAGCACTGATACGGTGCGGTTGGTGCTGAACACCCACATTCCCCAGTGTGTGGAGTACTTACAGAGCGACCCCACAGGGCTGAATGCCTACGGCGTGGAGTGGACACTGGACGCACGGGACGGCTGGGTTGCGTACATGCCTGTGGAGGCTGCACGAGTACTGTGGGTGGCAGCAACTCGGGGCTGGCTCATGTGGGTGGGCGAAAACACGCACGGCACACGGGTCAAGCACCCGTTGCGTGAGTCGTGGACAGCACTGGTGCCGTGAAAAAAATCGCGGAAACAGCAGCGAAGATTTCCTAAATAGTTACGGTCTGGGTTGGCGTGGACTGTGCGAACAGATTACGCTGCTCATGCAAAGGGAACTTCGCTACCTTTCGACCGCCATAGTAGGGGGAATCCGAAGCCAAAAAGCCAATGGTGAAAATTGCACTAAACCCCAAAAAGAAAATTGGGCACCAAGTGGTTGATGTTGGGCCAGGTGGCAAGCGAACCGTGTCGCAGTCGGTGAACTGGCCCAAGAAGGCAGAAGTCAAGGAAGCGTCTTCTCCTGCATGGCAGCGTAGTGCAGGCAAAGACCCTGACGGCGGCTTGAACAAAGCGGGCGTAGCCTCGTATCGCCGTGCCAATCCCGGCAGCAAACTACAGACTGCTGTAACAACCCAACCATCCAAACTCAAGCACGGCTCCAAGAAGTGGAAGCGTCGCAAAAGTTTTTGTTCGCGTATGCAGGGCATGAAGAGCAAACTCACTTCTGCCAAAACTGCAAACGATCCTGATTCACGCATCAACAAGAGTTTAAGAAAGTGGAATTGTTAACATGAGAACTACACGCAAAGGCTTTACCAAAGGCGGTTACAAAACACACCGCAGCAAACGACCCGCTGGCATTTCCCGTAGTGGACTGCCAAAAATATACCCGCCGCATGTGGACGCACAGTTGCGGGTACAAACTAAAAAATAACTACACAACAAAATAAAAATTGCAAAGGGAGCCGCGAGGCTCCCTTTTTGCTGCAAAAATGCCACTCGTGTTTTAAAGTATGGTGTTAGAAATTCTAAAGCCACGACGAGGTGCTAGATACACTACCCCTCGCGTGAGGGGCTTTTCATAAAGGAGAAACTTGATGAAGACCACTATTGCAACTTTACTACTCGGCGCACTTGCCACCGTGGCTAGTGCACAGACTGCTCCAGCACCAGCACCCGCACCTGCTCCCGCTGCCATCAACAGCGTTAGCGTGGACGAGACGCTGACCTTTTGGGGCAAGAAGAACGCTGACACCATCGTGGAACTTGACTCTACTGTTAAGGGCAAGTTGTACGATCTGCTCGGCTGGCATGTAACCGCTCCTGTGTACTCACAGGACACCACTGGTTACGGTCAGATTGACATTGGTGTTGACTACGCTCTGGTCAAGGACGCAAAGTTCCTTGGTGCAGTCACCAACCTCGGTGTAGAGGGCGGTGCGTGGCTACCGACTGGCTCTGCTGGTTTCGGTGCCGACAATGTGAATCCCCATGTTGGTTTCAACTACGATCTGACTTGGGGTTCGCTCGTATACACCCAGACCTTCGATGTTCGTTGGGTGGGTGGGTATGCGTACACTCCCGTGTTTGGCACATTCAACGATTACGGTCTAAACGCCGAATCGTTTGTGGCTTACAAGTGGGGTGGTTTCAAGTT
>RGUK01000269.1 GCA_010027825.1 bacterium | reverse complement strand
GCATGTTTTAATTCTTTGGCTGCGCTTTTGATTACATTAAGCATAATGTATGTTTTTTACTGTGTGATAAAATGCCCCCCGCGTAGAAACGCAGGGGTTCTGATTGCTTGCCATATGAAACAGGACGCCGTGCAGGCCCTGCCCCTGCATTCCGCACGATTGGTGCGGTTCTGTCTATACCCGTCACTTGCGGGCTTGAATTAACGGCGTCTCCAGGGTACACCAATCTCGCATTCACTGATCGACGTTGCCGGCCGTCGCATCCGTCTCGGCGTTAGCCTCGACATCAGTTGTTATACTGGTGATTTCCTGACCATCCAAAACTAGTTCTATCAGTCTTTCGATTTCAAGCCTTTGATCATCCCGAAGCAGTGCCAATTTCTCCCTAATCGCATCGGTGGCAAAGGTGTCCACGTTCCATTCGTTTTTAAGGCCATCACGGACCTCGACAGGGAACGCAGGGTTCGTCACAAGGTCTTTGTACATCCATTCAATCTTGGAGGCGTAATTGGTCGCAAGACGCTCCACAAGGGTGCCAGGCCTATCGCGCTTGAATCCTTGCATGTACTCATAAGCACAGCGCAGATGATGGATGAAGTCAACCAGTTGAGAGGCACCGCGCATTACCAAAGATTATCCCAAGCCCTTTTAATTACACCGAACAACTCGTCAACTAGGGGTTGCAGTTTTTTCATTTCGCAGCATTTACAAACCGGTGATCAGTATGTTGGCATTCATAATTTGCGTAAAACATATTTAGGCCGCTTTTGCTGAATAGGGCCATGTCTATCTTGCAAACCTCGACCCGCACCATCCAGACAATGCCCTTTCCTGCTTCCTTGATGGCATCCCAAAGCCCCGGCTTTTCTGCTGCCATGCCTCGCATCGACAGCATCATGAAGACAATGATTGCATACTTTTTCATGCTTCTGTTTTTTGTGGTTTTAAGTCGTAATCCTTCACAAAATACGCTAAAGTGTAGTTTTTCTTTGCCTTGACCGCCTCGTAGATCTTGAACTCTATGCCGTCCTCGGAAAAAATCCAATACACCATGGCAGGGGTCATACGGTCCTTGCTTTGCAGCCTTGCCCTTGCCTGCCAATAACTGACGGCCGAGAAGTCGATATTGTACATGACCAGTGCGTCGGCTGCAGACAGATTGATGCCTTCCCTGCCGCTTTGGATCTGCGTCAGATATACCTTCTCGGGTCCGGTGGCATTGAACTGCTCAGGGGTTTCCACCACCCGCCCGGCAAATACCCATTCAAGGATGCCAAGTTCTGCCTGAAACTTATAAAATATGGCAATCTTCTTCCCTATGAAAAGGTCTTTGATGGCATTAGCTTTCGACATATCAAAAGCATAGTGGTCGTGCGGCCCAATCGGTTGATCCACGATGACCGTGCCGCTGTGTAACTGATGCAGTTTTGACATCAATTTCACGGCCGTGTCGGCAATTACAGTACCTTCCTTAGTGGTCAATACCCTGTTTTTCTTCAGCCTTTCAATGCCTGTGATGGTGCTGTCTTTCATGCGCACAGTGATGATCTGTTCATCAACACCCTCGGAAAATCCTGCATCCTCCTGACTGAACTTAATGAATAGGTGTTCGCACTTTTCCATGACAGCATCACGGTCGGCTTCTTTGTAGTCCTTTACCTCGCGATTATAGAAATAACGCGATTGGATGCGCACATATTGCTTTGCCCAGGAATAAAAACTTGCCTCAGGGAATGGGCTATTCCATGACACCCAAAACTGATGAAATAACTGGCTGTAACTCTCGGGTGTGGGCGTGCCGGAAAGCAATATTAGGTTCTTATGTCCAACTAATTTCCTGACCATCCTTGCCCTCTCGGATGGTTGTGGGAAGGCTCCAAGGCTGTGGGCTTCGTCGCATATCACAAGGTCGAACGATGCTTCCTGTGCCTTGGTGATCTTGTGCAGTGATTCGTAATTGATGATGTCAAGTGTGAAAGGATAGTTCGCATCCTCATAGTCCCGCTCGATGCTGCCCATTGCCTTTAATCTTGTACAGAAAAGCACATTGGTTGCCCCAACATTGTACGCAATCTGCAGGGCCGTCAAGGTCTTGCCTGTCCGCACCTCCATGGCAAGGTACAGGATGCCATGCCGGCGCAGGATGTCAACCCCTCGCCTGGCAATGTCAATCTGATACGGCCGCAGTTCAACCGGCATGGTCGGTCTTTTTCTCGGTTTCCTCCATCCATTCGCAGAAAGTCATTTTACTATCAGATTCCCTGTATTGTTCATAAAAATCACGGAAAGAATACCATAGCCTGTTTCCGTCTTGCATCTTTGTGAACATATTTGCAGGAAGGCCGTGACTATACTCAAGCCAATCGTATACCATCTGAATGTCGCGCAATAATGTCATTTTCCCCCTTAAATCTGATTTAAAATGATATTCCATAATGAACTTAAGAATACCCATTGCATTGGAATGCACCACTGTGGTTTTGTTCATGTGGGCATACCGCGTGTCAGATAGCGCAGTCCGCAGATCCCCTGCGTCGTTGACGAGTTTGGTGATTATGTCGCTCATTGGTGTGTGTTTTATTATTTATCCATGATACTTTCCACGTAGTCAACCCATGCCATGTCCGGATGCGTTTCTGCATATAAATCGTACAATTTGTAAAATTCACGATAAAAGGCAAACGCATCTTGATGCTTGAAATACGTCATAATTCGTTCTCGCGGAATATATCTCATGTAAGTCTCAAACTCATAACATCGAATACGAGATGTATTTGATTGGTATCCCCAAAGAATAATCTCCACCCTCGTTTTTTCCTTGTTAGCCCATACAAGTCGCATTTGCGTATCATCAAGCAACTGCTGCGTGATAGATGGATATTGTCCCATTTCTAGAATTTTTGATGTGCAAGTTTATATGTCGCTTGCCTCGGCCGGCTGCCCTGGTTCTGTGCTGTCCACAGGGCCTTAGTATGCACGAATAGGTTAAGGTCATTCACGGTGTCATCCTTGCGCAACAGCTGCCATCCTTCGCCCTGTACGTCTCCTACCTTTCCGTTTGTCTTGGTCTTTGCGTTCAGCCACAGGATGGCCACCTGATCGACAAAAATGCCCGCCTCC
>RGUK01000268.1 GCA_010027825.1 bacterium | reverse complement strand
GGTGCGGGGGGTTGAGCAGGTGCTTGCGGGCGTTAAGCCCTTTGCTCAGGCGGTGGGGGCCGTGCTGCCGCTGGGTGGCGGGGTGCCCACACGCGAGGAAGAGGAAGCGCGCCGCTTGGTTGCTCAACTGCCGGCGGTGCCCCGCGGGTTACCGCAGCCAGTCCCACCGGTGCTTGACCCAGGTTTGGATGCGCTCGTGGCACAGGCGCAACGGATTGCGGTGCGGCAGTGATGCAGCGGTTTATATTTTTGCTTATGCTCTCGGGAGGCCTTATGGCAGCAAGTTTACACAAGGCAGTTTTTTTAGACCGTGATGGTACGTTGATTGCAAATGTTCCCTACTTGCATCAAGAGAAGGACGTGGTGCTGTTGGAGCCCGTGATCCCGTTTTTGTTGCAGCATCAGGCAGATGGCTATCTGCTGGTGATGGTTACCAACCAGTCCGGGGTTGCCCGCGGGATGTATGATGAAGCGACCGTACGGCGCCTCAATCAATACGTCTGCGATTTGCTTGCCAAGCGGGGGGTTACGATTACCGCCTGCTACTACTGTCCCCATCACCCCTGGGAGGCGGTGCTGCCAGCCTACCGCCAGGACTGTGCCTGCCGCAAGCCGGCTCCGGGCATGTTGTTGCAGGCCGCCAAGGATCTGAAAATTGACCTAAGCGCATCGATTATGGTCGGGGACAGTCAATGCGACCTGGACGCGGGCAAGACTGCAGGGTGCCGCGTTTTGGACGTCGCCAGCCTGCTGGCTCCCAAAAGTGCCTCTTTTCAACAAAAAAGCAGTGCCCTCTGAACGCTGCTTTTAGCCCGTTTTGCTTGGATTTCAAGGCAAATACCCCCTTTTTGTTTAAAAAATGCGGCTAGGCGCTAGCCCCCCGTTTGCCTAGAGGCTCTCTTTTTGAGATAATTTTTCTAGTAGAAATTAACATTGGCTTCTGGCAAACAGAGCCTATGGATGGAGGTTATATCTTATGAAGCTGCGCACATTCGCGGCCAGCGTATTGCTGGCTTGCACGTTGTTATCTTCTTCGGCTCAGGCATGGTCCTGGCCAATATGGAACTGGAAAAAGGCTGCCATTGTTACCGCTACGGCTGCTGCCGGTGCGTATGCGCTGTGCAAGGCGCCTCAAGCTGCTGGCCTGCGCGATGCGGTCAGTCGCGTGGTGCATGCGGTACGATCCTCCTGGAGCGACGGCGCTACGGCAACAGCAGCACTTGCGGTGTTGTTTCCGGCGCTTTGGATAACAAATTCTTGGCAGGACGGTGACGATGATGTTGCGGCCGATGCTACAAGAACGCCAAAAAATGCTAATCCACAGTCAAACCAAAAAAATACGCCAGCTTCACAGAATTCCAAGCCGACAGGAGCATTCACTGGGGATTACATCAGTGTTCCAACTGACGCACAATGGGCAGCTTCGCTGATGAGTACGCCAGGTAGTAGCACGCCGCATCCTGCAGATCGTTCTTCTGGAAACAAATCCTCATTTGCAGGGCTTGTGGCAGTAGATGAGTGTGCATTACGAAGTGCTGGGTCTGGGGAGGAAGTTCAAGCAACTCTTTCCGTTTACTCGTTAAAAGATTGCTGCGATTTATTCCCGCTTCAAAAAGACAATCCTAGAACACATGCCCATAAAGCATTACTGACAGAAAACAGCATAGAAGGGGGGGGGCTGTGCGTTGTGGCGTTCAAACACCAGGCTAATAAGCCTGAGCACATATTGTATGACACAATACAGGTATTGTTCCTTGGTTTACAAAGTCGTTCTGAAGCAGAAGGTCGACGGGTGCAGTCTTGGCATGATGAAGGGTATGCAACGGTGCTGACAAGCACTATGGTTGGGCTTGGAACGTTCATCAAAGCAGTTGATGTTGCCCAGCACAGGGTTACAAGCACCACCTCTGTGCGTGGAAATTTGTTCAAGAAAAGCGCGCAGCTGCAATGCTGGCGAGCTAAGGGGCTGTCTGCGGTTTGTCAGCAGATAAATGTACAGCTACGCGCCCAGAAAAGCCGATAGATAAAAATGAAATACGCATAAAAATACACTGAGAAGATGGAGGTTATCATGAAAAAAGTAGTAGTAACGGCTGCACTGGCAGCATTGGTGCTAGGCGCGCCTGCGCAAGCATTTACGTGGAAAAGTTTGTTGTTCGGTTCGCCTGACAGCGTTGGCTTAGCGCTGGATACCAGCAAGGGCCATCTTGAGGCCATCATGGCGCGTTGTTCCAAGCGTAATCTTACTATTGCGGCAGCGGTTACTGTTGTTGCAGCAGGAGCCTACTGGTGGTGGACGAAAAGTAAAAAGACTGACGCGAGTGCGCCAAGGGAAGGCCTGGTGGTATTTCCTGATACAAGGCAATTTAATGAGGCTGTAGGTGACGCAAGCCCCATGCGCCCGCTGGTTGTGGATGCATCAGCAGACCTAACCTATCTATCTCCTGAACCTTCTGACAATAATTCCTCCGTGACTGACACGCGCCTGGCTGAAAGCAGAAATGCGCGACCTGGATCAACACAAAATAGCGAAGCTTTGAATGCTTCTGCTTCATCATCTGGATCATCATCAGATGAGATTTTGCCAGAAAGTTTGTTGGCGGGTCGCCCACCATTGACGCCTGATGAAGTACCGCAAGCGCCGAATAGTGAGTCGCCTGGAAGTAATACCAACCAAGGGGTCTCACCGATAGCGGCAGCTCTTGCGAATTCACCTGAGGCAGGGTTTTCAGATGCTGTGAGTAGTAGACCAGCGACGCCGACTTCAACGACCCCGGTAGCTGATGATCCAGATGCTTTTAAAACGCCTGAAAGGCAAATGCCGGCTTCCTTCCAGATAGGAGTCGAAGTTCTAAGTCCTGAGAATAAAGAAACTCCTCTGGCCGAAAAACAGCGCCAGGCAGGAGAAAATGACTATAAAATTAAACGGGTAATAGACTTTATGGGACTGGACCACAATGATGACCTCATAGTGGATGTTTCTTCATTCTTTAATAAGCAATATGAGGCAAGTTCCAGTGAAAATCCTTTCTGCTTACAAACCTTGGCTGATGGACAACTGGCTAGCCTTGCTGGCCAGCTAAAAAATACTGCAACGGTAGTGCACTCTGAAGACAACCG
>RGUK01000267.1 GCA_010027825.1 bacterium | reverse complement strand
CCGGGCAGATGCTATGGCAATGGCATTAGGCATGGATAGGGGTTTAGCCCGCTTTGCGCTCAAGCAACTTGCGGGAAAGCACATAGACAGCCCTATGGCGGACAATGCGGTAACAGATGCCATAGACTTGACGGATGCCACGTTCTACGATCAGTTGGCCATGATGACCGACATGCGCGACATTGCCGAAATGGGCACAATGTTCTCGCTATTGCCATCCTCTAAATACTCCGACCGCCCGTGGTACGATAGTGCTAAAAAGTACGTCCATAGCGAACTTGCAATCGGCACACCGGACAAAGGCATTGTGGCCGCGCTAAAGGGGATGTACTCCGGGGGGCTAAACGATTTTGACTATAAAGACTTCTTTGCAGAAGTGGCAGGTAGGCCGTACCGTTCCGCCAATACCGACATGGAAGATGGAAGCGCCGCTGTGTTTGCTTTCCTGCGCTCTTTGGCACGCCTAAAATTTGGCGATGCCAAAATGCAACTGCCTGCGATAAAGAAGTTTGCCCGCGATACGGCCTACGACATAGACTACGACTTCGGCAATGACTTAGCGCCCGTGCGGAAAATACAGCGCGACCTTGAAAAGAAGGGCGGGTTTTTGTTTGATGCAAGCAAGGCCGGGTATCAGAAGATGCAGCTCTATATGTCCGCTGCGGCGGCGGAAATGCAGAAGTTTTCCGATCGCTATGTCGGCAAAAAGAAAACAATGACCCAAGCTGGGTTCAAGGATTCGTTTATCTCCCGCCTGACGCGCTCTAAGGTAGGCAGCGTAAATGAGTTCAACCATTTCCTTGTCGCGATGCACAAGCCGGAAAGGGAAGCGCGCCGGGTGGATATACAGGAACGTTTGATTGAACGGATGTATAACGTCATAATGGGCGACGTATTGCCCGCTGGCACAACGCCCACACCGCTTTTTGCAACCGAGTGGGCGGATATGTTGGTCGAGATGGAAAATGCCGTGAACGCCATTACAGACCCCAAGGCCAAAAAAATGGCGGCATATAAACTGGGTAGGTTCAAAAAAGAAACGGACAATTTGCAGATCGCCTACAATTCAAAGTCCGATGCTGATATGTACTTTGCGGACTACCTTGCGAGCAAAGGCATTGCAAACCCGGGGAGCGTTACGCCGGCACAGGCAAAGGCGATGCCGGAGTTTGCAGACCACGCCGTGTTTATGTCGGAGTTTAAGTCCATGCAGCAGGAATACTTGGATATTTTACTGGATACCGGTCAGATAAACCAAGAGCGCTACGACCATTTGACCAACGGCACCTCAACCGAATCCGGTGTTGTCTGGGAAAACTATGTACCGCTGGTCTACGATGAATTTGCTTTCCGTGACGAGCTGGGATACCCGATCACCAACGGCGAAAAGAAAGCGAACTTCTTTATCCGGGGGATTACACGGGTAGGCAAAAAGCTGCCTTTGATCCGGCAGATGTACAAAAAGCCGGAACTGACCGCAACGGATATAGAAAAGCCTACCGAGGTCTTGTTCCACCGGATGATAACGGCCATACGCTCAAAGCACCGCAACGATGCGATAAAGAGCACGGCGGCCATGCTGTTGGAAACCAACGACCCGAAGTACCGTGTACTTTCCAGTAGGATGAGTTCTACCAAAGACCGCTACGGGAACGTGTCGTTTACGGACTTAATCAGCGAGCGCGTAAAACGGCAAACGGTTACATTCTACGAGGGCGGCAAAAAGAAGTACCTGTTCTTTGCCGATCCCAACGACCGGATTATGGCGAAGATGAAGGCGGGACAGGAAGCGCCCAGCGGGTTTGAGCAGATAATGCGGCACGTCAACAACATGTCCCGGGGGCTTTTTACCTTCCTTCGCCCTTCCTTTATTGTCAACTCGCTTGTGCGCGACGTACAGGAAGCCTTTGTAAACATACAGGTGGAAGGCAATACCTATTCCACACAAAGCATCGCCCCGGGCGGGACAAACTATAAGCAGTTCAAAAAGAAGCTGCTAAAGTCCTATGTCAAAAACTATGGTTCCTCGTTCAAGTTCCTGACGGCGCCGATGTTCAAAAAAGACCCGAAAATGGTTGCGTACTATGAGGAACTACAACGTATGGGCGGGCTTATGTCTTGGTCGTTTGATTCCATGCAAATGGTAGCGGATCAGATCAACAACGTAAAAGAGAACATTGACTATGCCGAGCGCTATGCAAACGGTCGAACCACGCTGGAAAAAGGCAGGAAGTTTTTGTCCAACGTTTTTGTAGAATCCGTGCACAACGTATCGAACGCCACAGAGACCGTTGCCCGTCTTGCTACCTATTCAGCCATGCGCGACCTTGGCATAGATCCGGTGATTGCGGCCACCGCTGCAAAGAACGTAACGGTAAACTTTGAAAAGAAAGGCGCTGCCAAATCCGTCCGAACGGCCAACATGCTCTGGCTGTTCTTAAACCCATCCATACAGGGTATCCGTAAGACAGGAAAGCAACTGGCAACACCGGAAGGGCGAAAGGCGCTTATGGCGTATGCGGTGATAACGGGCGCTGCCCGGGGCTTATTGCTCAATAGCCCTGCTTTGGCCGGCTTCTTTGGCGGCGAAGATGAAGAGGAAAAGGTAAAATCAAACCTTGAGGCGTACCTCTATTCAAAATACGTGGGCGAAACAAAGGTGATGTTCCCAAACCCGTTAGACCCAGATAACCCGCTCTTAATCCCCAAACCATACGGCGGTTTCCGGGTATCGGCTGCGCTGGGCGAAGGGGCGGCAGATCTAATCGCCGGGGTAAGGACGCGGGCGGACGTAACGGACAACTTTTTATCGCAGGTAAAAGGCGCAATAGACCCCATCGCCGGCACGGCGTCTTATGTGAACCAGTGGACTTCCGTACTGCCCATGCCTATCTTGCACCCGGTCGTTGAAACCATGGCCAACATTGACCACAACGGGCGTATGATCTTGTTCGACCAAGGCGGCAGCTTTGACTATTTGAAGGCAAACCGCAGTACTTCCAACCTTGCAAGGGACATTGCAAGGAGCGTGTTCAAACATACGCCGGGGCACATGGACATATCGCCTACGTCCCTTGAGCATGTCTTTGAATCCTACATTGATTTAGGACCCGCACAAATCATAAAGAACTCTGTCAAAGT
>RGUK01000266.1 GCA_010027825.1 bacterium | reverse complement strand
AACAATTCCGTCTTTGCCGAGTGCTAGGCCGCGCTGAATGCACGCATCGTTCCCCTCAATTGCTTCTACGGCAAGCACCATAGCATCTTTTACCACTACTGTTTGGCCAATGTCAGCGTCAGAAATAGTCAGCGCTGTTTTCATCCCCACATTAATGCTTGCTTGAAGCGTCGGGGTTAACTCTCCGCACAGGATCCCTGGTTTGACTAGCAGGCCGTCCAGTACTTCGTCCTGCCGCAAGGTCTTAATGCCGTGCTGTTCGAGTTCTTTGAGCAGTGCCTCCATAATGTCTTTATCGCCCCGCGTTACCAAAGAGCCAAGAATTTTAAGCGCGAGCCAATCGAGCTTTAAATGCTTAAGAAGATTGTTTTTATCAACTTTGCCGATAAAGAGCACCTGAGTTGTTTGGCGTTCTTGCAGGAGCCGCAGGATATCTCCGGGACGGTAGTAGGGCTGAGCAACGATGCTGTCAGCCCTATCGATAATAGTTTTTAGCGCGCCCCCATTTTCTTCTGGAAAAAGGGAAACCACAAAAAAGGGCTTGGCTTGGCTTAGTAACCTTTTGCAGGCTTCAACTGGCAGGGTGCCAGTTCCTGCAATAACGGCAATCATAGGGCTGCTTGGTAAACGGGTCTGGTTTGTAATTGATTATACCGCTCCGTATCGGTAGGCCTTAGGCCCAACTGGCGCTCGATTTCAAATACGATCTCCAGGGCTTGCATGTCTTGAGTTGGGTTACGTCGCGGGACGTTATTGGCAATAGCTTGTACAAAATGCATCGTTTGCAGCTTGAGCGGATTGTCTTTGTACACAAATACATGCTCGATCAGGGCTTCTTGCCGGTAGCTCAATTGGTCAGCTCCAACCTGGACGCTTGAGCTTGCCTGCCGCTGGATAATAAGCTCCTGTGTCCCAAAATCGAGGTTGAGGAAAGCATTCGGTTGATGCACGGCCATGGTACGTTTTTTGATTTGTGAGGCACGGCTAGAAACAATCGAAGCAATGCATCCACTTGGGAAGGTAAGTTGCACGCTAGCAACATCGCATGAAGCGGAATGCACCTTGGTACCATGAGCTGTTATTTTGCTTGGCGCTTCGTTAACCAAATTAAGCACCAAATCGACATCGTGGATCATGAGGTCAAGCACTACGCTGTCGCCTGCAACGCGTGGAACAAACGGGCCCATGCGGTGACACTCGATTAGTAGGGGCTGGTTGACGATTTTTTTAAGCTCTTGAATGGCGCCATTAAAGCGTTCAACATGGCCCACATGAAGCGTTACATTGTGTTTTGCTGCGATGCCAAAAAGTTCTTCTGCTTCAGCACTTACTTTTGTAAGAGGCTTTTCGACCAGAACATGCTTACCTTTTTCTAGACACGCTTTAGCAACGGTGTAATGTGCGCCTGTTGGTACGGCAATAATAACGGCATCAACGGCGTCGATCCAATCAAGGAAATTCGCGCTTTTGATAATGCCTTGTTGTTTAACCTTTTCTAAATTTGCCGCGTTTTGGTCGGCGACTGCAACAAGCTGTGCTTGAGGGACTTGTGTGGTGACGGAGGCGTGGTAGCCGCCCATGTGGCCAAGGCCAATAATGCCGAGTTTGATCATAAAGGAGCAACTTCGTTAGTTTCTGGTGCCGAGCCGCAGCGGCGAGAAATGCCGCGCGAGCTAGAAATTATAAATGCGAGAAATTGTTTTACGAACGGGTCTTGCCCCCAGGTTGGCTCTACCGCTGCAGCGTCCAGAATAGCTTGCTGGGGGAGTTTATCTTGGTAGAAAAGCTTGGTGACATGTTTAAGTGCGTTGATGTTGTCGCGGCCAGCACCATTCCTTTTCAGGCCAATCACGTTTAATCCAAAGAACGCAGCAGGCTTACCATTGAACATGCAGAAGGGGGGTATATCCTGTCTGATGCCGCTAAACGGGGCCAACGCCGTCAGGGTTCCGATGCGGCAGAATTGATGAGTTGCGCTGCCGGTCATTACTACGGCACGGTCTTCGACTTCTGTGTGTCCGCCCAGGTTAACATTCGGGTTTAGAACAACATTGTTGCCAACTACGCTATCATGCGAAACATGTGCATAGTGCATTAAGTAGCAACTATCTCCAATCCGTGTTTGGCCAGTTTCCGTGCGCGCTGCGTGTACCGTAACAAATTCGCGTAGCTCACAGTTTTGACCTATGGAGATCTTACCGTGGTTCTGCAAAACGCCAACCACTTGAGCCGGCATGCCAACAGTGACGTGCCCGTGCAACCGGGTGCCATCCCCGATTGTTGTGTTGCCAACCACCGTGCAGAAAGGACCAATTTTGACCCCTTTGCCCAAGCTCACGTGTTCGCCTACAATAGCCGTGGGGTGGACGTATGTTTCGCTAGAATGAAAGAAGGCTCCCTCAAAAGAGGAAGCCTGAAGATTTTTCTGGGTTGTTTGCAAACTACTCACGACAGGTTTTTCCTTGCGTGGTTGGGGCGGGAGGATTCGAACCTCCGCGTGGCGGAACCAAAATCCGCTGCCTTACCACTTGGCGACGCCCCAGATGTTTTATGGCCTATATCCTACACTAATTATGCGGCTTCGCCAACTACTTTTTTGTATTCTTCAATAACTCTATTTTCAATTTCTTGGCGCGTGTCAGCATTAAGCGGATGGACGATGTCTTTGAAGGAACCATCCTTTTTTCTGCGCGATGGCATGGATACAAAATAACCTTCGTCGCTCTGGATAATTTTCATGTCCCGAACGATGAAACAGTTATCAAATACCATGGTCGCGTATCCCTTGAGCCTGCCCTCGTTCGCGGGAAAAACTTTTACTTCCGTAATCTCCATGCAATCTCTCCGGTTTTTTGCGTCCTGGTTGCCAGTGAATTTTTCGAAAACGTCCTGTACACCGAGCTTATCAAACATGTAACCACGACGATCTCCGCATCAATCTAAAGGCGACATGCCGTTTTGTCAACAATTTTCGGGCAAGACAGATTGAATAATTATCGCGTTATTGAGAGCAAATACTTGCTGTTCTGTAATGTTTTTGTTTGTCAGAGCATAGTTTGGGGGGCGCATGTAGCGCCCTTCTTGACTAGCTTATGAAATGAGTGATTGAAACTGTGCAAATGCTGATTCTAATGCAGTTAGACGTGAGGC
>RGUK01000265.1 GCA_010027825.1 bacterium | reverse complement strand
GGCCATGTTGACGTGCAAGCCGCATGACTTAGACAGTGTGAAAAAGGCGGCTGAAGGAGCTGGTCTTAAGATCGAGCAAGCTGGGGTGGAATGGGTGGCAAAAAATCCGCTTGCGCTGACTGAAAAAGAGCAAGAAGAAGCAGTGTTTCATTTGCTTGAAGCATTGGATGATCTTGACGACGTGCAGAACGTTTTTGCCAACTTGGGCAGCTAGGGAAATAGCTCACGCTCATTGAGTGCGCGGTAGTCATATAAAAATGCCGTAGGAAAAGGAATTATGTGCTTATAAGCATGACTGGGTATTGTAGTAAAAACCTGCAAATAACGCTGCCAAACGCAGGGACCATGCAAGCAGCAATTGAAATCAAAACGCTGAATGGCCGCTTTTTTGAGGTCGTGAGCAAGCTTCCCAGCAGCTTAAGCCGCTTAGAGCTTATCTTCAATGCGTTACTGCAAGAAAAGCTGGTGCGGGGTCGCGTATACCTGAGCATTCGCCAGCAAAGTGTTACCGGCAAGCTGGCACAGGTAAACCCTTCCTGGGCGGTTATTGAGCAATATGTCCAGGCGGCAAAGGCCATGCAACAGAAATATGGCCTGACGGGTGAGCTGAGCGTGGTCGATGTGATGCGCATGCCCGAAGCGCTCTTGGCTGATGAAAGCGTCATGACCGAGCAGGATGAGCAAGCATTGCTTGCTGCGCTGAGCAGCGTGGTTGACAGCGTGGTTGCTATGCGCCGTGAAGAGGGCGCTCGCTTAGAAAAAGATTTTCAAGCAATTTTTGTCCGCTGTGCTGAGCGTCTTGCCGCCATTAAAGCTGCATTTGCCGACGAGGTTGCCAAGGCAAAAGCTGAACTAAACGATCTTATGCAGCAACATGCGGCGGCTGGCAACGAGCAGCGTCCGGAAGTGGACGAGATGCAAAGTGCTTTGCGCAAAATGGACATTCATGAAGAGATTGTTCGCTTTGCTAGCCACTTGGACAGTGTAAAGCCTCTGTTGGACAAGGCGACCTTGGAAAAAGGAAAGCGCCTGGATTTTATCTTGCAAGAGCTGCTGCGTGAAACGAATACCATGATGGCAAAATGCCTTTCATATGCGGTGAGTGCAGCGTGCATTGATATCAAGGTAGATTTGGAAAAGGCACGGGAGCAGGTACAAAACATTTTGTAAGGAAATAGGAGTGTATGAAGACCCCGTTGATTCCTGCCGACGTGCTGGCAAGAGCAGATAAGATTCTGCTGGTCGGTCACTTTGCGCTTGGCGATTTTACGTACATGCAAAATTATATCCGAGCCCTTGCACGAGAGTACCCCCACATCAAAGTGCACATCTGGGTTGATGAGCTGCGGCGCACCTGGAAATTCTGGCAGTGGCGCTTTTTAAAGAAGTACGCCCTGTACGACTGGCTAGAGGCGTGTCCGTTTATTGAGAAAGTCTATAAACACACGTATTCGCCTATCGGGCTGCGCCACGATATCAAGCGTGCTCAAGCTGAGCATTACCCGGTGGTGGTTAGCCTGGGGTCGCTTCGTCCATTCCGGTATATTCGCTTGGCGCGTCGCCTTGGCGGAAGGGATGCATTCGTTGTCGGGCTATCGTATCCTGTACAATGGTACCAACTCATCCGCCGCTGGTCGTACGCTAAAGCGAATGCTCTGGAGCCGGTTAACGCAGGTGCCGCGCCGGGGCACCATATTTCTGATCGGTATGCGTTGTGGTTTGAGCATCTTGCTGGTGTGCATGTGCCTCAAAAAGACCGGTTTCCATTTATCAATATGCCCACCGAGTGGATCACCTACGCCAAACTTTTATTTTTGAAATGGGGGATTGATAAGCAGAGCAAACAGTTCGGACGGGTGATTTTCATCAACCCGTTTGCTAAGAGCGGTAAGCGCTCATGGCCGCTGGAGCATGTGCTGGCGCTGATTGTCTCACTGCGGCGCAAGGATGAATATGGCGATGTGAGCTTTGTCATTAACGTCGTGCCCGAAGCGTTGAAGGGCGCCAAAGCTTTTTTCAGCAAACATTCGCTCAATAACACCTTCTTATTTTCGGCAGAAAACAATTTTTTTCAGCTCCCTGCCGTCTTAAGCCTATGCGACTTTGTTATTTCTGTTGAAACTTCCATCATGCATTTTGCCAGCGCGCTGCATGTGCCGGTGGTGGCGCTAATGCGACAGAAAAACCCTGAGTGGGCTCCCATAGACGCTGGCAACGCTATTGTCATTACCACCAAGACGCGGGAAGGTGTTGTAGGAGACATTCCAGTGGCTGAGGTGCTGCATGCGCTTGAACAGGTCAAGCCAGCGCGGCTTACCACCATGGACGACGCTCAAAAGACTTGTACCAGTGAGGTTTTGCTATGATGAAGAAGTTGATGGTGCTGCTATGCGTCCTGGCCTGGACATCTGACGTTGTGTCAGCCGCTGATCGCCGTAAGGTTTCCCGCGAGCAGCCGCTGTTGAGGGCTGATTTTGTTCAAGCGCATTCCCAAGTGTGCCAACTGATAGATGGCTGGGTAAAGCCAGTGGCTGGCTTCTTAGAAGTTGGAACCCTGATTGCCTTCTTGCGTGAAACGTTGGATGACACGACTTTCAATGTTTTGATGACAGGTGGTGCAATATATTTCTTGTATGCCTACGCCCGCGGGCGAGCACAGCAAGAACAAGATGCTTTGTTAGAATAAAAAAGAGGCTGGTAACACCAGCCTCTTTTTGTTCGATTGGTTACTCGTTTGTGGCAGCGGCTTTGCGGGCTGTGGCGAGAGCTCTTTTTAATTTTTTCAATTCCATTGAGATTTTCTTTCTGGCATCTCCAGTTGCGCTATGTAGATTCTCTTCCAACTTCTTGATTTCCTGAAATAACCTGCTTACTTCATTTACTTGTTCTTTGTCAGGTCTCTTCTCAACGGAGAATTTATCATAAGCCTGTAGTCTTCTGGATGGGGTCTTGGCGCATACCGGACAGAACCGGCGGTGCTTGTCGCCTTGTTTCTGGTGCAACACATGAAGTTCGGCGTCGTTGATGCGATGTTCATGGCAGGTTGAACAGTTGTTCTCGCGCTTAAGAAACCTATCCACCCAGCCCTTTATACTTGTTGTTACTGAGGGGCTAGCAACGCGGTCTGGTGATGCTGGGGCTTCTTTCTGAG
>RGUK01000264.1 GCA_010027825.1 bacterium | reverse complement strand
CCATGCGGATAATGTCGTCGCGGGTCATTTCGTGATACTCCTCATGCAGCAATTGATGCACTTCGGTAAGCGCGGCTTTTCGGTCATCGCGGGTCATTGGTCATCACCTTGCTTCATCGGACGATTGAACCACCCACCAAACGCGCCCATCAAAACGACCTTTTTGTGTCGTTCGTACTCTTCTGGAGTCGCGTCGGGCCATTCTTCCTTGATGACCTTGTCTAGCAGTTCGTTCACGCCGTCGAAAAATTCTTGGGGTTTGAGGATACTGGTCATTGCAGCGGCCCCCATACAAACTCACCCGTTTTACCGTCATAGTGCGCACAATCTTGTTGAATCGCCATCGTGTGATTTGACCGTGACGCAATAGCCCAGCCGAACCATGCACCAACCAATAGCCCGACCAACGCAAACGCCACTTCCTTACGTATACCCTCGACATTACGTATACCCTCGACATTTTTAATCTCCATGCGTTTAATCCTTTTTACTGCGAATCACTTTTTGATGAGCGTTGAAATTTCCAACGAATTGCGTTGGCCCAATGCGAACGTATCGTTCTTTCCACTCAACTTCATTAAGTAAATGAGTCTTTAGTTTCACTTTGTTCTCTGTCAGTGGGATAAGGTGCACAAAAGGAGTACCCGCAATTAGTAACTCTGAGTACTCTTTTTCTTGTTTTTTTAAAAATACATTTACGTTCGTCTGAGTACCAACATCATACGTAACTACGCCGGGAATTATTCGTATGTTTTGTGAAACATTTAAAAATGTCCATGTGGGTTCACAAAACAAAAACTTCATTCCAGATTTTTCATCTGCTAGCCACGGTGATATAAATTTCATGTGATGAAACGGTTTGAAATTGTCACCGTATTGGCTCGGCGGATGAGCGGTACAACTGCTTTTGCCGTCCGCAAAAAAATAATGAAATTCTTTTGGGGTTACCGTAATTTTTACATCTGACCATAATGGAATGACAAACCCTTTACCGTATAAATCTTTTAGCCCCATGCAATGCTTCATCGTCCCCATCGGATGTACTTTATACGATTCTTTTCCATACCGAACTTCTGTTTGGCTTGGCAATGATCTAAACCATTCAGGCATAAACTTTGCGGCCTTACTTGGCGGATACGTGTGATAAATCGGATAAGAATACGTAAAAAAATCTAGCGTCACTTCTTTACGCTTGAACCAGAACATCCATGAACCCCACTTAAAAGTAATTGATATTGATTACCACTCTTGCAGACACATCAGTTGCAGTAACTGCCGCGTGTTTAGTAAGCGCGTCAAAAGTAAGTAACCTGTTTTCAATTGAATTTACAAACTGTCCATCTTCAAACACCGTGCCACCGTTATTTGTATTTACGTAATAGATTGAAGTTTTCATATGTTGATAGATTGGATTGTCTTCATCATCCGATGGAACATCCATGTGAAATCCTTGATTACTGTTTTCTCCCGTATATGTAGTCATAAAAATACGGCAAAACATAATAGCGGCGGGATTTAATTTATTTAATAAAGGTTTCAATGACTCTATTGAAAAAGATGTTCGCTCCTTCGTACCACATACGACATGGTGAAACTTAAAATCATTCGCGCGTCCAGTGGATTGCAGGGAACTAGTTACAGAAGAATAAAACCACGGAAAACCGTTACCAAGTAATTCTTTTTTAATTTGATTAGCAATGTCTGAAGGTAAGAAGTTGTCTGTTACTTGACGAGTCACATCAACCTCCACCCGTACTGCTTCATCAGCAATACGCCGACGAAGATTCCAAAGATAAACAACACGATTTCTGCCAAGATTACTTTGGCATCATGCTGCCCACGCTCGATCTGCATATCTGTAATTTTCTTTTCCAACTCTGCGATCTCGCGGTTCTTTCTGTCCATCGCATACTCATAAATGCGGTGACGTTCTTCTTTACTCATGGTCGTACTCGTCCCGTATGTCTTCAAGGATGGCCCGCACAGGCAAGTTCCACGACGCATGGACATGCTCGCGTGGATACACGCTCACGGATGGATACCAATAACTGTATTTGTCGTGCCTGTTATTCCAGTACCACAACTTATTCGCATCAAGCAGGTACACCGGCATACCCATTGCCCCCGCGTAATGCACGTTGACGTTGCTCACTGACACCAAGAACGCACACCGCTCGATCAATGCACACACGCCACCGATGTCGATAAACATGTTTAAGCAATACGGGTCGATGACGTCGGGGTGCTGCGGCGTACCCACGTAGTCAAGACCGATGAACTTGTAACCATTCGCCTTCCCCCATGCGAGGATGGGTTCCAAGTCTTCCAACGTGCACGACTTGTGCTTACCGACGACCGGGGCGTGACTCATCCACGAAAGCCCGATCAACTTATCCTGCTCGCCAATCTCCAAGATCTCTGCAAACTTTTTCGTACGCTCGGGGTCTGCTGCCATGTAAGCCGCAGAGACGCTTGAATGAATGTCGTCCATGCTCTGAATGAACAGGCTACCCAATGACGCAAGCGGGATGTGGTAGTCGTGCGGTTCTTTCGTGTTAGGGTCGTATGCCATGAACTTGATGTGCGGCATGGCACGGGACAGTGGCGGTATCAACCGTGAGTCCACCATCACCGTGACCTCTGCCCGTTCAGCCAGTGCGTTAAGCAATGACGCATAGATGATCTGATCACCTAGCCCTTGCTCGGGCCACACCAATACACGCCCCGTCTTCGACAGGTCGTACTGCGGCTTCGTCGTATTGAGCGGGACGGCCTTGAAAGACTTACTCTTCCAACGCTGCTCATACAAAGGCCAGCCCTTCTCAAAGTTATTCAACTGCAAATACAACAAGCCCAGCGTCCATGCTGCATTGCAATCCTGCGGGTCGATCTGCACCGCCCGTTGAAAGTCCTTGAGTGCCTCATCCCACCGGTGCATCTCCCAGTGGCAACGCCCACGCTGCACAAGCGATGGGGCAACCGCAGGAATCATGTCGATGATGTTGCCGTACACGGCAGCAGCCATGTCGTAATTTTCTTCCTGCGTATACCTTGCCGCTTCGGACAATACGTAGTTCGCCATGTCATACATGGTCTTTGGGCTGTTATCGCTCACCAGTAATCTCTCCCGTTTCGCTTCGCCCCCCATGAGGGGGGCG
>RGUK01000263.1 GCA_010027825.1 bacterium | reverse complement strand
CCACTCAGTGCAACGGCACAACCTTTACCTACCGTCGCATTACCCCCTATTCCGCAGCAGCCCCAAGCAAGTTCAGCAGTAGCGCCGCTACCAGCGTCATCAGGAGCAGGCAGTGGCGCCTCTAGTGCCGAAGATAAAGGAAATAAAAAAGAAATTTACCTGAATTTTGAAAACACTGACCTGGCGAATTTCATTGAATACATCGCCGAGCTTAAAAAACTGAGCATCATTCCTGATAAATCGGTAGAGGGAGCAAAAATATCATTAACCATTCGTGAACCACTTTCCGTGGAAGGCGCGTGGAATATATTTTTGACTGTGCTGGAAATGTCTGGCTTCAGTATTGTCCAGGCGGGGCAGGTCTATAAAATCGTTCCTAAAGACAAAAAACTCCAGCAACCACTGCCTTCGTACGTCAATACGCCTTACGAAAAATTGCCCAATAACGACTCTACCATTCGATACGTGTTCTTTCTGACCAATATCCAAAGCGGCGACTTGGCTCAAACCGGCCTGTTAGATAGCCTCCTCAGCCAGCCGAGCTCTATTTATGAATTAAAAGAAATGAATGGCTTCTTGTTCACCGACAAGTCGCTGAATGTACGGTCCGCCGTCAAGCTGCTACAGGAGCTTGACCAAATGGGGCTGCCCGAGAACGTTACCGTCATGCGCCTCAAGCGCATCAACGCTTCAGATGCTAAGGCCCTACTGGATCAGCTGATTCAACGGCCCGATGGCAACCCGCTTGCGCGCTTGCTGGGCAAGGTAACAGAAGGCAGCACCGAGTACTTTTCAAAAACTACGCGCGTCATTCCGGAGGAGCGCTCAAACTCGCTTATCCTCCTGGGCAACAGCAAATCCATTGATAAGATCGTCGACTTCATTGCAAATAACATTGATACCGAGCTCAAAACAGCAAAAAGCCCTTTGCACATTTACGAATTGCAATACATCGACGCAAACCAAATAGCCAGCATCTTACGCGATGTAACTGCCATGCCAGACTCCGCAACAGGACAAGTGGCGGGCAAATATGGGTCTATCAGAGGCGGTGTAAAATACTTTAAAAATATGACCTTCCAGGTCGATAAAGACGGCAATCGCTTGATCGCCAACTGCCCCGATCCACAAGACTGGCAACTGGTCAAAAAAACTATTGAAGACTTGGACAAGCCACAACCACAAGTTGCGCTGGAAAGCTTGATCGTTACGGTTAATGTGGACAACAGTAACTTCTTAGGCGGCGTTTTGCGCAATAAGAATCATGGCGATATCGGTAAAAATGTTGATTTCCAATCATCATCCCTTACGGGCAGGCCAACCCTGGAAACAAATGGCGATAATAGCAGTGCAGTAAGCCTCCTGGGCAACATGCTTGGGCAACTTACTGCTGCGCCTGGCGCCACGCTGTTAACCTTTGGCAGCAAGAGCAACATTTGGGCAATAAAGCTGCTGCAACAATTGAAGTCGGCGAAATTAGACGTATTGTCTCCGACCAGCAAGGTAGCGGTGACGCTGCTGTGCAGGGCTTTAAGGACGCACCCGTATCCACGAGTGTGAAAATCACGCCCCAAATCAACCTAGATGGCATTATTCGCATGGATGTTGATGTAACGATTTCTGAATTTACGGACAATACTGGGAACAATAGATCTGACAAGCACCTTGCAACAAACGTAACCGTAGCAGATGGACAGGTCCTCGTGCTAGGCGGTTTTGTGAAGACGAAAATCGACGAGAACAAAGCAAAAACGCCTTTGCTTGCTGATATCCCAGTGCTCGGCTGGTTCTTTAAAAATCAATCCCGTGCAATTACCAAGCAGTATATTTTTATCTTCATTGCGCCAACTATCGTCAAGCCGCGTCAAACCCCTGGCATGCAATTATACACCAAGATGAAATTGCATCAGGCGACCAACAACATCGAAGAAGCAATTGAAACCAAGCGCGTCTTAGACCCTGTCCATAACTGGTTCTTCAACGCCGAAAAAGAAAACTATTCCCACAAGGTGATTGACTTTGCCAATGCGCGCTATCAGCCAACTACCGTCGATATCAAGAATGATACGTACTACCGTTCAGTAGTGGAAAAACCGCTTAACAAGCCATCCTTCTTCCCTCCTGCAGACCTAGCGCCAGTGCAAACAAAGAGCGAAGAGACGCAACGGCAAAGCATGCCACAAACCGCTCCAGCTACCCAGGAGCCTGAACCTGAAATACCACTCATGCAAGATGCCGCCAGTATGCTAACGCCGACGCCGCCTCCGGCTGGCCAATCTGCGCCCCTACCTAAACCTGACGATTTCATGGAAATAAACGATACGGTGCCATTGCTGCCGTCAGATGACCCTGAGATAGCGCGTCAACGTAAAGAGCTGCGACGCCTTCTTGCGGCACCAGCTCCTGAAGCAAAACAACAGGAACCAGCCAAAGCGCAAGAACCGGTGATCATGCTACCAACCCAAGAACCTAGCTATGAGCTCGTCATTGACCCAGCCAAGCGAAATAACCTTAAGGATTTTCTGTCAGCAAACCCCTCATTAGCGCAGCGCACTGATAGAGCCTTAGATCGGCTGCGGAGGGTATAGGTCATGCTGAAGGCACTCTTTCTACCCGAATTTATAGGCAGCCATAGACTCATCGCTCAACGCATCCTTGGTATCACTATACACGACGATGCGGTACGCCTTGCACTTGTGCATGCCAGAAGGCATAAGTCCTCTGTAGAGACGTTGCTTGAGGTTAGCATAGAATCGGGCGGCCAGGACACGCACAAAGAGCGTGTCGCCGCAGCGCTGGTTACCGCTTTGGCGCGCGTCAAACACTACGATCAAGTTAGGTTTGCACTGCCCTCATCGCTCGTGGTCTTCAAAGAAGTCAGCCTGCAATTTATTGATCCAGAAAAAATTAGAATGGTCCTGGAGTATGAAATTGAACCCATGCTGCCCTTTTCAATCGATGAGGCAGTGGTTGATTTCATTGTAACGGACACGGACAAGGAAAGCCAAACCTCGCAGGTGCTTGTTGCTGCAGTGCGCAAACAGGACTTAAGCGAGCATATGGACATGCTCAGCAAGGCCGCGCGGTAAATGTCGCATTAGACGCAGTTGGCCATTGTGAATGAGCGCTATGCGTATGCTTTGCATCCCCATATCCACAAAGGCTACGG
>RGUK01000262.1 GCA_010027825.1 bacterium | reverse complement strand
GATCTCGTCATTCCAATTCCAAAACCGCCGTGCCCGGTAATCAACGTAGCGGAATTTAATGTCACGACTGGTTACGCCAACACTGATTGCACAAACGGGCAAAGCAGTCAGTTTGAAATTCGTACGCGCGTTGTTCCGGGTGTTGATTGCAATGACCCCGGGACGTGTAATTTTGACGTCATCCTTGATCTCGTCATTCCAATTCCAAAACCGCCGTGCCCAAATATTTACACAAACGTTGTAGACGTTACGACGGGCTACAAGACACAAGCCTGCGTAAACGGGCAGACTAACGTATTTCAAATCATTCCGCATGTTGTGCCGAGTAACGACTGCAACGTCCCGGACTCATGCGATTTTGAAATCAATTTGGAGCTGTTCATTCCGGTACCAGTTCCGCCCTGTCCGGAAATTAACGTCACCAAGTTTGACGTTGTTACCGGCTATGAGGGGTCGAATTGCTTAGCCGGCAAGACCAGCAAAATGGGCGTTATTCCGATTTTAATCGCCCCAGACCCCAACAACTGCGACGATCCCGGCCGGTGCACATTCGACATCGACATCGAAATCTACATACCAATTCCAAAACCGCCGTGCCCGGTAATCAATGCCGGCCGGGTAAATGTTTATACGGGATACGCCGGCAAGGACTGCGTTAAAAACAAAAAAACAGAACTGCGCGTTATCCCAATTTTAATTGCGCCCGATCCAGCCAGTTGCGATGACCCGGGAACCTGCTCGTTTGAAATTGAATTAGACGTCGTTATTCCGATTCCGTTGCCGCGTTGTCCCGTGCTGGCGTTGAATAGCACGTTTTCTACGCGTTATCCGGACGAAGCGCCGTTACGGTCTGGCGGCAGTTTCTTCCGCATTCTCGACTACTCTACCGCGCCAACTTGTACAGATCCAGGCACGTGCGCCTTTCTGCTCGACCTGAACATCGACACGATAATTCCGCGCGTTCCATGCCCCACGTTCAATGTAATCAGTAGCACGATCAACGCCGACTATGGACTGACAAACAGCGTCGATTTTCGAGTTGTGAACGTCGGCGGCCAAAATAGCTGTAATTTCAATATTTTCTTCAACGCAGACATCGGCCTGCCTATTCCGCCTTGCACGCAAATCGTTGATGCGGGCGTGTACTCAAACGGGCAGTTGATCGGAAATTTTTCTGTCATTCCAGATTTCACAGAAGGTTACGAGTGCATTAATTATTTGAGCATGGATCTCGCCGGGTACTGCCCGCCCACGTTCATATACGACAACGAAAAGGCCGGCACCGTACAAGGCGCAGGACCGTTTAAAACAGTCTGGCTGGGTCCGGGCGGCGTTCCAGATTTCCGCATCATTAATTTGAACATCGTTCCGGATGAAATAAATAAGTGCCTGTATTACGTCGGCGTCTACTGCGAATTATCTATTCCGGTTGTTAACTTTGTTCCGCAAGACACCGTTTTTGAAGATTGTGTCGACGGCTCAAACAAATACAAGCCGCTCGAAAACGTAACGATTACCAACGAAGAATCGTACGGCTCAGAGTCTGTCGAAAACACAGTTAAACCAAAGTTAACTATAAAGCAGAATTGCCTAGAGGCGGGCGATGTAACGATTACGCCAGCTGGTATCGGCACCGGCAAATTACAAATTCAAAACAACAAGCTCACGTTAAATCTAGATTTTGTAACAGAGTCTTGCTCTACAGCTGGCGGCGGGGGTGGTGCCGGCGGCGGGTCGGTCGGGGCTAAAGGCGATACCGGGCCGCAAGGCGCCGTAGGCCCGCGCGGCGCGCAAGGCCCGCAAGGACCGGCCGGGCCGCAAGGTTTACAGGGATTACCCGGGGCGGCCGGCGCGCCAGGAGACCCGGGGCCGGCAGGAGATCCAGGCCCGCAGGGAATAAAAGGTGATCGTGGCCCGCAAGGGCTGCGCGGCATACAAGGGATTCAAGGCCCGGTCGGGGCGCAGGGCGCGCAAGGACCTATGGGGCCCACGGGCTGCCGCGGCGAAACTGGTCCAAGCGGGCCCACCGGCGCAACAGGAATTACAGGACCGACGGGCGTTACTGGGCCTACAGGGCCGACAGGGCCTACAGGTGTCGGAGTTACGGGGGCTACTGGCGCTACCGGCATCACCGGACCAACTGGTGTAACAGGGCCTTCGGGCCCCGCCGGCACTACAGGCCCAACCGGCGCTACAGGTTTACAGGGGCTGACAGGGCCGCGCGGGGCCACTGGCGTAGGCATTACAGGCGCCACAGGCGTAACTGGCCCGTCAGGCGCTAAAGGCGCTTCAGGCCCGTCTGGCCCAGTTGGCGCTACAGGCGCTACGGGGCCGTCTGGTCCCATAGGCCCCAGAGGCGTTACAGGCCCGGTAGGCGCCACAGGAATTGGCCTGCCCGGCGCAACAGGTTTAGTCGGCGCTACGGGCGTACAGGGCGCTACAGGGCCGTGCGGGCCGCCAATATCCCAAGAGAGTTTTCAAGCGACGCTCTTGGCGGCTTTAACGCTGGACGCGACTGGCAATCCGGTTTACCCAACTTTTTACAACAGCCTGCGCGCGGCGTTGCGCAGCATGTTAAATTAAATTGCAGACTTCACTAAATAAGCAACAATTTAAAATGCAGCCGACCGAACAGCCAATTGAGCAATTAAGTATTTATCCGACTGGTGTCAGCGGCGCCAGCGGGGTTACGCCTAGCGGTTGCGATTCGTGCCCGCCGGGGCCTGCAGGCCCACAGGGCCCCACAGGCGCAGACGGACCTACGGGACAACAGGGGCCAACGGGGCCTAGCGGACCAAGAGGCCCAACAGGCCCTAGTGGCGCCAAAGGCGATACTGGGGTTTCCGGTTTAATTGGCAGGGGCCAACGGGGCCTAGCGGACCAAGAGGCCCAACAGGCCCTAGTGGCGCCAAAGGCGATACTGGGGTTTCCGGTTTAATTGGTCTTAGCGGCGCCCGCGGCCCGCAGGGCGTTTCAGGCGCAGTAGGCCCGAGAGGCGCGACAGGCGCAAGCGGCGCGGTGGGACGAGCAGGCGCTACAGGCCTAACCGGACCGCGCGGTCAAATTGGCCCGGCGGGCCCGACGGGTTTGACCGGACCGCAAGGTCCTACAGGCCCCAGTGGCCTACGCGGCGCTACGGGTTTAACCGGCGGACTCGGCGGCACAGGACCGCGCGGCGCTACAGGCGCTACGGG
>RGUK01000261.1 GCA_010027825.1 bacterium | reverse complement strand
CACTGAAGCTCCCATCGATTTTGTTGTCGTACGTGAAGGTGCTTATCGTCTGTGTTCTATGTCGTACCTGATACGCGCGGGAGCGGTTGAGGTCGAGCGCAGGCCCATGCTTGGAAGAACATGGCCCTTCTGGGGGGTTAAGACCCATGCAAACTTGATCAAAGTGTGTGTCTTCTGTCTTGGGCACGATCGTTTACTCTTCCCATCGCGACCTATCGAGCCACCTGACGAGCAGCCAGAGGTTCCCTCTACAACCGACGGGGCTGCTGGTCTTGAGGCGCTGAGTGAAATTCTTGGCTGATTTCTAAATCTTACGTTGGCAGTATTGGCTAAAAGCACATATTTTTGTTCTAAAAAAGGCATAGTAAAAGCCTATCTTTTAATAGAATATTTTCTTTCTGTAAAAATAGAATGCATCTCTCTACACTCAGGTTGTGGGACATTGGTCAGGCTCTGGAGGCAGGGGGAGTTTTCTATGAAGCGTTCATTATTGTTGTTGAGTATTGCTGCGGCAGCAAACGGTGTTTGTTTTGGTGCGGATGGGGGCAAAGCGCCGGCGGCTGCTGTTCCAGTGGCAGAGGTGAGCTGCTGTGCAAGCTTGTTGAGCTGTCTAGGCCGTACAGGGGCAGCATTAGCGCCTGCTGCAACGGTCATGTTGCATGTGGGTGGCATGGTGGTAGAGAATATGCTGCTGCAGTTGGTCAGTCAGCGGCTTGGCGGTTTGCCAATGGGCACACTGTCTATGATTGGTGCGGCCATCCACGGCAATCAAGCAAGTGCTGACCAGTTGGCGCAGGCATTGACGGCTCCATTAGCTGAGCGTCTAGGTATTCGTCCAGGTCAGCCAGTTAATCCAGAAGTCTATCAATTGTTGCAGACGATCATTACAGCTACACCTACCCGCGGTCCAGAGGGGGTGCAGTACGGTGTGCGCACTGTGGAGCAGCTGGTTGAGGCAGGAGATGCTAGGGAAACGCGCGTATGTACAACAGGGGCAGTCGATCGAGCACGTTAAGAGGTGCGGTTTTCCCCCGCATGCAGACAGATTGCTAAAAAATCTGACAAATTGAAAAAGGAGAAAGGGCCGGGAATCTCCCGGCCCTTTGGTAATTTTTACGCGCCTAGACGCTTGCGACCAGCTGCCCGACGGCGGTTGATGATCTTGCGACCATCTTTGGTCTTCATGCGTTTTCTAAAACCGCATTTTTTTTTGCGGCGGCGATTGCTTGGCTGAAACGTGACTGACATAGCTTCTCCTGGAGGTTTCTATGCTGTTTAATGGCATAAATCGACATGCCAAGCCAGTATACCTGCAAAGCCGCCATTGCGCAAGATGAAATCAGCCCTAGGAGGCGTATCCTTCTTCCTGGCCTGCTCCAGCTTCTGTGCCGGATGGCAGGGATTGCTCGTCCCTGTCTGGTGCATAGCTGGTTTGGGGCGCTGATGAGCTGCCGCTGGCACTTATGCCTCCAGCAACTGCGCCCCCGATGGCCGCACCGCCTAGGATCGATCCGCCTATGGCGGCCTTAGCGCGCGTGCTCAAGCGGCGGCTAGGTTTTTCTGCCTGAATAGAAGGCGCCCTGTTTCTGTTGGTGGGCATAGCCCGCTCTGATCGGGTGGTAGGGTTGTATGGCTTGTTGTCTAAAAGCAGTGGTTCTTGGCGACGAGGAACGTGGGCTGGGTATTCTTGCTTAAAGCGCGCATGTTGCTTTTGCAGGGTGCGGGGGTCTGGCATCGGTGGCTCGTAGGTCAGCAGTCGCTGTTCTGCCGTAGCATAGCGCCTGGCGGAGTTTTGTTGATTGCGGCTGTTTTCGTAAAGGTGCTTGGCAGTTTGTAGCGCTTTGAATTGCTCCGCGTCGCCTCCTTTGTCTGGATGCAGCTTAAGCGCCTGTCGGCGATAGGCCTGAATAACCTCCTGCGTTGTGGCAGTGCGTGGCAGTTTTAACATGTCATAAATGTCCTGCCCAGCGCGAGCCTCTTTCCCTGTGGTAGCAAGTGCGGAACGTGTTGGGCGTAGAGATTTTTGGTCGAAGGTCCGAATTTGTTCAAGCATAGGTTTTGCAGCTTGTATTTGTTGAGCGTGCTCGGGGCTGTGGCTTGCTCGGCTTGCACGGTTAAGATTAATGACGCTGCTGATAGCATTCTTGAAGCGTTTGAAGGACGAAAGTCGTGGCTCCGGCATTGCGCTTGTAGAAGGCGCGCTAGCTGCTGCCTGCTTAGGGCGAGCATGTTTGTTTGGGCGGCTAGTGGTGGCCCGTCTGATGCCGCTCTGTTGCCCAACGTGTGGAGAGAGTCCATTGCCACGGCGCGCCATAGGCTGCTTGCGTGCCCCGTCTACTTGCAGCCAGCAGCTGCTGAGCAGTAAAACAATAACAATATAGTTCATCGCTTCCCCCGTCCCTTTTTAGCAAAATAGCGCAGCATGACGTGTGCCGTGCCGCGCTATTTCAAGATTACCTTTGTGCGCTACCGTGTTGATTGTACCACATCGTTGGTGCTGCCATCATCGCTGTTGCCGTTACCGCTTCCACTAAAACCGCCTAGTGCACCAGCTATGCCAACGCCTGCAGCACCCACCGCAGCCGTGCCAGCAATGCCTACCGCTGCTTTCTTTTTGGTGCTCCACTTCTTGGGTGATTGCACCGGACGCTCCTGCTGTGCTGCTGGTCCGTCCTCTACTGCTTGAGGTTGTTTGCGCTGTGCAGCCTCGCGGCGAACTTTGCGTCCGCGGGCGAGCGCTTGTATTTTAGTTGCTGCGGTTTCTTCTTCACGTGTTGCAGTGGCTAGCTCGTTGTCTGCAGCCCTGGCAGGTTTTGCTTTGCTGCGCTTCCTGCTGGTCAATGCTTCTTTAGCATTGCGCGCAGTGCCCTTGAGATGGTCGAAAAAGCCGCCGGCCGACTCTACTGCTGGCTCAGCTGCGCGTCTTTCTACCCTGGCTATTTTTTTGTTATGCTTTGCCAAGCTTGCATCGCGTTGTTTGGTTAACCCTGCAAGCTCGCGTGCTCGCCGTTCATTTTCGCGGGCACTACCGCTACGACCATCAACTCCCCGGCGCAGGTACTTTTGGTTGATGGCAGCCTCACGCTGAGCAAAAGAATCCTCAGTTTCCTGGCGTTTGCTTTGCAAAGTTTTTACTTTTGACTCAGCAGGTTGGGATTTGCCGCCGAACCATCGGGTCCATATGCTGCTGCGTGCGGCAGGCGTGCTTGC
>RGUK01000027.1 GCA_010027825.1 bacterium | reverse complement strand
TGGAACATTTTTTTCTGCTTGCGTAATGGCATCGAGCGCAGTCAGAAACGACGCCACCGTAGCCCGTTTTGTCTCAAACTTGTTCGGGTTGGCTGTGTCGACAATCGGGACAATGTCGGTACTGCCGGGAACGGGTTTGAGCGGCAGCGCAGAAATTTTTTTGTTAGCCATGTGAAAACCCCGCGAGTATGTAGGCGTACTTATTTTAATGTACGCAACGGGCCGGGCAAAAACCCATTAATACCGAGACAAAAAATTGTTGCTGTCGTCTTCGTCGAGGTTCTTGCCGCGTTTATTGTTACGGTGTTTGACGCCGTCCAAGTTGTCGGCGGCTTTTTCCAGCCAGCGGGCTAGTTTACGGGCATTTGTTGTCGTTAAAAGCGGCATCTGATCGCCAAAAACGTCGACTATAATTCCCGTTTCGGTTTTACCGTCGATCCCCCATTCGCCGGCCTGAAACAATACTGTAGGATCGGTTTCTGTTTTTTTTCCGTTGTTCCCAATGTTTACAAATTGCAAAGTATCGTGTGAATTGATTGCCACGTTAGCCACAGAAACTTACTCCTCCGTGAAATCACAGATAATAACTGGCGTATTAGTTCCAGATGCTACACTGATCAGTTTGCCGGCAAAATACTCTTTGGCGTCTTCTCGGGAAAACCCGTCGAGCAGCAATTTGCGAAAAATGAGTTGCTGACTGTATACAGCCACTGGGTCTGCCGTGCCGATTCGGCCGATGCCGACCAGAGCCGTGTGCATATTATCAAATAAAACAGCCTCGGGATTCAAATCATTTAACTCGGCGAGTATTGTTTCAGAGGTCATTTTCATCTCCCGCATTGAAATCGATTAAAAAGTTGGCGGCGATATTGCTGGCCCGGCGATACCCTTCTCGCATACCGGCTTGATAGTCGGCGGAGCCGGTTGCTGTGGGTTTCTCTGTTAGATCAGCCACGGTGGCTAAACAAGCAATTACTTGATTGCGCAGAGCACGATACTCAAACGAGTTAAACACAAGTTTAGCGTCTACGGCGGTAACATGGGCTGTAGTCGCGCCGTCGAGGGGTGGGCGTAGCCCTATCTCCTGCAGCATCTTGGCGCACTGCAATAATTCTGAGTAATCGGTGAACGTCTTGGGGGAGTTAGGCACGTATTTTTGAGCGAGGCTGTAAAGCGCGTAACAAATGTTGCGAAGAGCGGCGACGACGGTTTTGTTTTTAGGGTCGATCAGCAGTTGCTTTTCGCGTCGACGGGCTTCTTGTTTGGCTGTCAAAAGTGCTTGTTCGCGTTCTTTCTTTTTCATCATTATTTCGGGCGTGGCCGGCATCTTTAGACTCCGTGCTATGTGAGATAACCTTGTACACTAAATTACAAATCCGCTCATGCGTGGCTAACGGGTCGAGCGCCGCTGACACAACATGAACGGTTTTAGCGTACGGCCGCTCTTGAGCATGCCGTAAATAGGCTGCCCGCATACGCTGCCGGTCTTCGATGCAGCGGCGTTCATACCTATCACTCGGTTTCTCGGAGCGGCGCTCCATGCGCACCACCGCTTCTTCGGGATCGAGGTCGAGTAAAAAACAAATGTCGGGTTGGACAGCCGATGTTGCCTCAAAAATCTTGAGAATCAAATCGGTGTTGACGTTGTTAATTTCGCCTTGGTACACCAACGTCGAGAGCAGCCAACGGTCGCAGATGACTATGTTATCAGCGGCGAGAAGCGCCGCTACGTGGGCCGCGAGTTCCGCGCGGGCAGCGGAGAACAACAGCATCTGGGCCGCAGAAGAAATTGGAGCGTCGTTTTGCAACAATATCTGCCGAATGGCTGTGCCGATCTGCGTTGTGCCGGGATCTGCCACTAAAGTCGCGACAACGCCATCTTTTTGAAGTCGCTGTAGCAGCATGCGCGCCTGCGTCGTTTTACCGGCGCCGTCGATTCCTTCGAAACAAACGAACACTGGATTCCTTTCTTTTAACGACCTGTAATCTGAAAGCTAGGAGAATCGCCGCCGACTGGTTTTGCAATTTTGCTTTGATTGCCAGTAATACCTACATCGCCGGGCAGTTGGATTAGCACTTCTTCTGCTGGTTCAAATAAAACCAGTTCGCGCCCGTTTGAGAACCGAAGCGATAAACCACTTTGTGTATGCCCAACACCAACAATGTTATTGGTAGCAAACCACGTAGCAGCGTATTCACAAAAAGCTTTTAATTCGGCACTAACAAGTTCGGGTTTTTTTGCTGTAAAATCATCGAGAATGTTATTCAACACTTCGCTTGCGGGCATATCGAACCTCCTTTTTTTTCTTTGTCGGCGGCGGTGTTTCTGCTTCTGCTTGTTTGGCGCGTATCCCGGTTGTATGTTGTGCCACGAGTTTGTCAAGTTTAGCTTTTTGCCTGCACTCTTTTATTGTACGGCTGACATCGCCCAGCAGGTTTCGGGCGGCGTGCGAAAACAACCTAAGCACGTAAAAACGCTCTGCAGCGCGTAAAGCCAAAAGATCGCCGTCTAGTTGCGTAAGAATTTTTTTGGCCCTTGGTATGGCCGACGTACCGTTTGAGCCAACAAGAGTAAGTAGATCTTTAGCGGTACAAATAATGTCAGCGAGCACAATAATCTGCGCGCCAACAGGGCTGCTACTTACACGACCGCGAAACTCCATGTCGCGTTTTGTTTCAACCATGCGAAAATCTCGACTGATATCGGCCACCATAGCGGCTACCTGTACTGTCGATATTTCGGCTATGTTTTCAAACGCACAGGCGCTGACATTTAAAACGTCATGTAACAAAGCGCCCTGAATAATCGCTGTAATGCTTTCTTTTGTATCGTCCGGTAAATAATCAGCGCGCACGTCTTGATAAAGTTTGTGCGCAATTGTCTCCGCTTGCCGTGCGACCTGCTTGCTATGCTCGACAAGGTTGATGCCGGCGTTTGTGCGTAAATCTCTGTATTGTTGCGCGGCAAATAACAATATGTGCCGCAGGGGTACATTTGGCGTATCTGATTTTTTCATGGCATCTCCATATGCCGTCACACAAGTTTGAGCAAAGTTTGCCAGCCCAGCTCAAACGATTTGCGGCGTGTTGCTAGGTTGTAATTCACCCGGCGGTTAAGGTTATCGATATGCGCCGGCTCTGCAATAAAAGTCTGTAGCGCGGTAATCAACCGTTCATAGTCTGGCGCAGCGTGAGGAACGCCATTTTCGTCGTAGTCTACACGTGTTTTAACAAGCACGCCATTTGCATCCTGATACACAAAGTCACTCTGCGGGGACAGCGCAAAAGACAGCACCGGCGTACCGCAATTAATCGACATCAAGGTGCAAAACCCGTAGTTGTCACACTCGGCAGGGAATATCGTAAGGTCGTGCGCGGTATACATGGCCGGGCGTTTTGCGAGCGGCGTGTTGCGGATAAGTTTTACTCGCCCGCCAGTCTTACGCCCTAACGTCTGAAAAAACTTAGCCACGGACGGCGCAAACCGACAAGACGTGATTGCAACAGTAAGCTGCGCGTCGGGCATGCGCTCAAGCAAATAACCGAGTAAGCCTAAAAACTGGCTATTTGCGCACCGAGCGTTTCTGTCAAACCACGGTAAAAATATCTTTACCTGCCGACCGTTGACTGTTTTTGTTTTCTTCGTCGCCGGTAGTCCAACATCAAACGGTATGTATGTAACGTTTTTAAACTTGTAGACCTTTGCGAATAACTCGCGCGCTTCCGAGTTCATAGCTATAACATGATCAGCGCGCTGCATGACTTTGCGAAACGGCCGCATTAATTCTTGCCACATGGGCACAATGATTGTTCGTACATTAATGCGGCGCGTAAAATTTAGCGTGTCCAACTTCGGCGGCTGCGTGTAGATAATCGTGTGACACGTTTTTGCCCAGTGCGTGAACGGGCATTTCTTTTTGTGCGCCACAGCCCGATCGTGGTGTGTGAACAGCTTGGCCGGCGGCGTGTCAGAGTAGATCGTGTACTCGACGCCCTGCGTGCGCAAAAAGTCAGCAAGCCGCACAGCAAAGTACGCTTCATCGCAGTGGGCGTAGTGTGTGTAAATACCAATGCGCATATTTATCAAGCAGGCGCGCCTTGGCCAAACTGCTGGGCCATAACCATTGCTCCACCCTGAGAACGCGCCTGCTGCCGAATATCGTCGATTATGCTGGTAACTAATGCGTGCATCGTCGAGTCGGATCGCTTGAGTTTGATCAGTTCCGAGTCTTTCACAGACTCAGGCATAGACAACAACTGGTTTGCGATAAGTTGAGCTTGTTGCTGCAACTCTTCTGGTGTTCGCGGCACGTTGGGCGAATTTTGCCGCTGCATAAGGAATTGATCGACGGGACTGGGAGCTTGACCCGGCATGCCGCCAGCCGGAGCTTGAGCCGGCGCGCCACCTCCTTGCGGCATACCCGTAGCGCCGGCACCGGTGTTGCCGACACCTGACATCATGTCGGGCGCCTGACTCATGTCCTTCATTTGCTGCGCTTGCTGCATCTCTGCCTGCATACGCTCCTGCTCTTCCGCGTAAATCTTTTCCTCTTCGAGCATTTGCTTGATCTCGTCGCGGTAATCCAAACCGACACTCGATAGCCCAGTGCTTTTGCTGATTTGCTGACCCTGCATGAGCTGCAGTTTGGCCATCTGGCGGTTGAGGTCGTCGGCGTGCGTGACGCGCATCAGTTTCGCGCTGACGGGCTCCCACGACATTACACGAGAAATAGACGACACCAATTCATTCAAAAACAAGTTCATGTTGTGCGGAAGGTGACTCCAGTTTGCCTCAAAAAGGCGCAAGGCCGCCGGAGCAGCTTGGAGAGTCAGCGTGCCGTTAAATAACTCAACGGGCATGCCAATGCACTTTAACAATGTCTCTAACCCTTGATCGAGTAGGTCGCGCGGAGCGAGTTGCGACGCGTCACCGCCAAGTGCTTGATACTGCACAGGAAACGGAAGAATGTTCCAGCGCGCGGGGTCCGTTCGGCGGGCGCGGATCATCGCGTTTACGCGCGCCGTAAAACTAGATAAGTTAATTGTGTGAACAGGGTCAGATGATTGCGCGTCGCCGCCGCGCGGCATCGGCGTGATAACTCGAAACGGAATAACATAATCAAGCGCTACAGCTTCGTTGTAGCGCTTGAGAATCTGGTAGTACCACGCCTCACGAAAATTCGACAGTACGCGCGAAATTCCCCAGCCACGATTGCGCATACCGGACAGCGCATCTTCTTTGAGATGAAAAATAACGCCTTTGTCAAACATCAGATTCTGGCCGTTTTTAATCGCCTGAATAACTTCCCAGCTTGCACGCTCAAGATGATGAAGATGACCTTGCTTAATCAGCGTGCGATAATCTTCGGGAATCTTCCACACATATGAACATTCGCCGGTGTACGGATCCCATAAGATATCAATTTCGTGCGGGCTCCAGCGTTTGACTGTAATATGGCTGGTATCGCCGCTGCGCCGGTCTACGTGTTTCCACGGACCGACATATTTGCAATTCGGGCAGGTCGCGTGAAATTGGAAGTTTTGCCACGAAAACGCGCACTGGTCTGAGTTCACCACCCTGTCTAAGGGCATCTCTAATCCGCATTTAGGGCAGAATAAATATCGGCGGAAGGGCACCAGCAGGCTTGTAAAAGAGTTGCCGTAGCAATTACCTGTGATAATCCCGTTATCGATTACAAAAGAGTGCGTTTCGGGCTCAACGCAGCAGTACACATCCTCGAAACGACCCGTGGTCCGTACCGATTTAACGCCGATAAAACGACCGTAATTTGTGCCACGATTTTTTGCGTTGAAATTTGCCCTATGCTTAGGAATTAAAAAATCCTCTTCACGCATAAACTGCTTCAACAACGTCATGTAGTGCATCGTCACAGTATGCGGGCGTTGTCGGCCTTTGTGCGGCGGCAGTAACGTATTTTGCGTCTGACTCCGAATAGGCCCTGCCACCATTCCGACGCGCGGCAGCTGTGCCTCGATCGCGGCCAAGGTTTCGCGCGACTTCTGCGTCAAAATCGCGCAACCGTGCGTGTCAACAGAACCGTCGGCCGCCAAGAAGCCACAAATGAATCCGTACCAGTAATTTGGCGACGCCTCATTTTCAGGTAAGGCTTTGTACCGCGCGGGCAGGCCATGCACTTTGCGCAACTCACAGGTAACCGCGGTACCGGCATTGGTTTTTGCCGTCACAGGGGCGCAACCGGCGCCGACAAAATACGGCAACAACGCCGCATCCTTTTGTCCAAAAAAGTTGGCGACAGCTTTTGTTTGCTTACGTGGATTGTTTTTGTTGTAAAGCGATCCGTCGCCAAATGTAAATCCGTGCCGAACACCTTCAAAAAACTCGGCGTTCTTTTCGGGGCGCGGGGCTACGGTGCGCTCAATTCGGCGACCCTGCAATTCAGTTGTCGGAACACGTGTCGTTCCGCCGTCTGATTTTTGTACAAGCCATGAATGTTCTGGCGTGGCGTAAACTACTCGCCCGTCGGCGAACGTTACTTCGAGCAGTTCCTGCTGCCCAAAACATTTGAACTGCGCCAAACGATAGACGCCGTTTTCAGAAATGACTTCAACCTTTTGTCCCGCGAGCGCCTTGATCGGGTACACGCCATGTTTTGTCGGTACACGTGTCTCGCCGTGAAAACACATGTAATCCATGCCTACGGTTTTCAGCACATTTTTAATGCTTAGCGTTTCAGACAAAAACGTTTCGTACTTTTCTTTTTCTTCACGCCCGGTTTTGTTTTCGCCAACATCGTGAATTTCAACGTCTGTAATAAAGTACGAGACGACGCGGTCGATGGCCTGCCTATAGGGGCCATTCGCGTTCATGATGTATTCGGTCCAGCGCAGGGCCGTCTGGATGCTCTCAGGCATCGACAGGCTGGCGACGTCGCAGAACGGGTCCGGGAAGCGCTCGTCGGCCTGCACGCCGCGGCCGAGCGAGTTATACCCCATAGAAGCGGATGGTAAGAGCGTCACGGGCGCCTCGCGCTATTTAGACGTGGTTTGCACGGCTTCCGCAGCTCGTTTGCGGAAATCACTATCGAGCGCCTGAACTTGCGCTTTTTTTTCAGTAGGCTGCTCGGCGTCTTCGTGCTCTGGCGGCGTGACGCCGGCTTTTATAACTCCACACTTTTCCATCGTTTAAACCTCGCCATAATTTGCCCGAAGGGCGCGCTCAACGAGTAAAATGCAGTACTCGCGGTTATCATAAACATACTGAAATCCCGTCGTATGGACAAGGTATAAACGGCGGTCGTCGCTAATTTGTACAGCCCAAGGACGCTGGTAAGGATCATTTGACGGCGGAAACCAGCGCGCGGCGTTTTGTTCAAAACGCAGATCGTAAATTAGGACAATAAAACCGTTTTCTTCTACGCTGTCAGGGGAAACCTGCCCAACTGAAACAATCACGTCGTGAAAAAAGGCCGGGACAGTTCCAATCCCTTCTTTTTCAAAATACAACAACTTCTGCGGCGGGCCAGCCTTGTGGGTTGTAGCCCCCGCGGCCGGTACCGGATTGTTTGATTGTTTTTTCAACCCAAACGCCGCCATCGGGCTGTAGTTTCGGTCTATTTTCTCGATCGGCGGCATAGACGTCGACGTCTCCGCTTCGGCCATTAACTCATTTACAAGCTGCTCCTCTTCTTCGTCAGCTGGGGGCGGCGTAGCTACGACCTTTTTCTGCCGCGTCACAGGCACCCGCTGTACGCCGCTGTTCATTTTTGATAACTCTTCAAATACCATTGCGGCCCGCTCCCTGATAGAGTTGATGTCCTTGCCCGGTAACGCTGCCATAGCCGCGTCAATTGCCTGTTCAACCGCCGGGCCAGTCATTTGGTCCAGCGTCAGTCCGCCAACATTTGCGCCGTTTGGATCCACCACGTTTATTTTGATTTTTGTCCGGTCGTGCGGATCGAAGTTCACTGGAATACCGCCCGGCGTAGACGGCGCAACGATAACGCCTTTAAGCCCCTTACTACCGCGCATAACGTCAAGCATTGTGCGCCCACTCTCTAGCCGCTCGTTCGCAGGATCACGATAATCCGCCATAAAAGCTCCAATAGCTAAAAAAAGGGGGCAACGAGTGGCCGAAGCCTAAACGTTGCCCCCGAAAGATTCTGAACTCAACTTGGGGCACACTGGATACAGCCGCGCTTTCGGAACGTGAAAATACAGCCGCCCCAGCGGCACCCCTCCACCACAAACTAATCTGACATGCTCTTCTGTCGGTAATACCTCTGCGAGAATCTTACCGGAGAGAAGCTGCGCTACCACTAAACCCACGCCGCTATCGTTTGGAAAGAACGGTAGCGTACTCGGCGCGGCGTCGATGTTTAACAACCACGTTAGCGCCGGATCTGCAGGTTTAATGAAATAACGCATATCAGATTAGAACTTATCTGCAATCCGCATACGCGCGCTTTCGGCGCATTCGACAATTGCATTACTACCGGCATCTTCCGAAGAATGATAGTCGCCGGCAATACGCATACGAACGCTTTCTGCGCACTTAACAGTTGCTACAGAGTTATCAGCTTCGAACGGCTGATAACTCGACCGCTTCGGAACAAACTCTACCGGCGCTAACAGCTCGCCGCGATACGGAAACGGCGTATTCTGCCATTCCGCCGCCCAGTTCACCTGAATAGCACTGAGGCGACTCAGTACTAAAGGTTTAGCCGGAAACATTGCGGCTGTAAATAGCTCCTCATCGGTCGCTTCTCGTTGCGCCCGTTTTGACGCGTGAAACCGCAAATAGTTTGCAGCTGCAGACGGCATCTGCTCAATAGCCGTTTTGATATCAATCTTTACCTCCAGCGGCTGGTCGGGAGATATCAGCGCGTCACACATTTCGTCCTCGGCAGGCTTAAGCTCGCCAAGTTCGGCATACATTTCGCGCAGTAAATCATCGACAACAAACTGGGGCATCCCCTCAGCACTATCCAGTCCGTTCCGCGCCAGAATCTTGCCGGCCGGATTTGGTAGCGACACCGTAATGTCGCGAACAGTGCCAAACGGATTACGATCCATATCGCCCAACACAGGCGAGAAATCTTCAATCGCAGCGTCGTGCTTGATCGCCTTGGTGACGTCCTTAGCCGATTCCTCGGTGAGCGCGGCAACATTAATGTAAGTCTTGTTGCCAAACTCCCGCAGCATGCTGTCGCGCAGCTTGCGGCGGTAAGTCTCTACCAATTCAGGCGGAGCATTCTGCACGGCCAGCGCGGTCAACTTATCCTCGTCGATCCGCATGTGGTCACGCACAGGAATGTACACCGCCGGCCAGCGGCAGGGCTCGAACGTTACCGTCTCGCCCCGCTTATCGGCATATCCGTAGTTGCAGATGTTATGAAGCATGTCACAGCCACGCTTTGCGTTGAGCCTGTGCTTCTGCTTGTTCATATTCAACTGCGCGCCAAAACCCTTGGTCGAAATTGGGGCACGAAAGTCCCACTTGCCAAGCGTTTCTAGCCATACGTCGCCGGACCGATCTGCCAGCGCCATTGCTGGAGACAGAGTCAGACCGCCATGCCTAGTTACTTCAAGCACCAACGCCGAAGGACGAACATTATCGCCAAATCGCCTAATCGGCGAGTCAAACTTTTTGCCTTCGCCGGCCAGCCAGCTTACTGCTACGAGGTCTTCGCAGCGCGCCGCTACCCGATCGAAAGCCGCGATAATCGTTGCCTGTGTCTTCGCGATATCCACTACTAACTCCTTTTCTCAAGTTACCATCCCTGACGGATTTGGATTCAAAGTGTTTCGACGAATATAAGGCCCAGTCGTTCGGTGATACGACAATTTCCTCATAGTCTCCACTTGAAGTCTTGTCATAAAACTGAACGATGGTCCGGGTTACATCGAGAACTTCCTGTCTGCGAACAGGCCGTCCTTTGAATCGCACAACGTTACGCAAACACGCGTTCCCCCTTACAGCTTTAAAGCTGCAGTTATTAGTGCTGCCCGCGCTCAACGATAAAACGCGGTACAATAAATATGCCAGATTATGCTGAAAAATTTAGTTCAGCTATCTGGGTCAGGCAACACGCCGTCGAAGACGTTTAAAGAGCCGTCGTCTTCGTCAGAAAAGAAGTCGCCAGAGTTCACGGACAATTTTGGCGACGCTGGTGTTTTAATCTCGGGCGGGGTTTCCAAATGAACCGGATCAATACCTAGATAACCAGTGTCGTCAGGCTCTAGGCTGTCTGTGGATATGTCGAAGAGCGGCATATTGCCCCACGGCGTCAACAAATGCCTGAACGGCGGTTTAGATATGTTTAACCGCACGCCGGCAAAGCTGAACACGCTCACGTCTTTGTTGATGAGTTCTTTTAATCGCGCGGTTAATTTTTCTAACTCGTCAAACTCCTCTACTTTGAAATCACCCTCGGGGCTAAGGATGACAGCATAGTAGTGCCCCGGAGACTCAGCGCCGTCTGGGGTAATTTTCGGTTCTGTTGCTGGCGCGTCGTCCATATCAGTCTCTCATGTCTAGCGGATCTTTACCGTTAAACCCAGCCATCAGACCAGCCTTGTATATGCTCGGCGGGATGAGGTGTGAGTGCGCTGTACTGACTCGGCGGGCAACAGCCGGCCCGTTGAACTGCGGTTCTACATAAACAACAAACTTGTTAGACATAACACCCGCAACGTGCACTTCTAACGTCTGACCGGTTCGTGACGTCGGGTCAGGTATCAGAACGGTCTGCATAAACGAACTGGCAAAAACATGCGTGTGCTGATTCGAGTATGCGATACCGCCAAGAAACTCGAAGCACTCTTCTTTTCGGCGGTGGTCGATGCAGTATAGCCGCTTGTCCCAGTTAACCGCCTGCGGCCGATTGGGAGCGGGCATAACGCCGAACCCAAAAAAAAATCTTTCTTTGTCCCGCGCAAGATCGACAAAAAACGGCCGTAGATCTTTTGACTCGGCTGGAAACCGCGCGTCGAACTCTATTACCGGGTCGCGGTCGAAGCCGCCGTGCGTAAACAACAACGCGCCGGTAAACAAAACAAGCGGGTGCTCGCGTCGGCTAAAGGCGTCTGCGCACGACAACGGCGCAATCGAGTCAGCGCCGATAACCTCGTCAATTTGAACAAACGTATCCGGCCGTTTCATTCGGCATCACTGTTTTTTTGCGTTCGTTAGGCCGGCATTTGTTGTCTGAATCAAAAGCAATAAAACAAACGCCGCGTCCACCACATTGTCGATACCAGTGGATTTATATTTCGCGGAGTCAAAAGCGGCGCCGAGCGATTTATTTGCAGCAGCAATCATATCTTCTTTGCTTGACTTGCCATTTCCTGTTGCAAATTTTTTGATTGTGCTGATAGCAAAACCACTTGATATCAAATCCGCCTCTTCGGCCCACGTCGCTACCGTAACCTTCATGCCGCCCAGCACTTCAGATGCAGTGGCAACACGAGACAGAACCGCAGGTATACCAAACTTTTTGTTAACAAAGAACTCCCGCGGAGGCGTGTATTTTACGTCCTCGTAACCAATGACATCTGGAGCGACGGTGTTCAAAAACGCGCGCAACCGCACAAAACGAGCGGCGCCGGATTCGAGCCCTTGTACCGACAAGTCCCACTGAAACAGCTGCAACTTTTCCTGCAGCATCTTCTTGCCCGGAACGAAGTCATATATGGCGACTCCGCAATTGCTACCCAAGTCAAGACCAAGGAACCTAATCGCGTCGGCCGGCTTTTTATCCAGCTTTGCCCCAAACTGCTTGGGGTCCTTGTACATCCTGTACTTAGGCACGCAGCTCTCCTATTTCGGGCCAGTGTAATCGGTTTGTGTATTCGACCAATTAACGAAGCGCCGCCATAACGACGGGCGCTTTTTTTCACTCTCGGCGAGCGCTTGTTTACACTCGCTGAGTTTTTCGTTAGCGGTCTGCAACTCCTTATACACCACATTCAGCCGAGTCTGCAATACGTCGTTCATCATTTTCAGGTGCTCAGCCATGAAATTGACGTTATAGGTTGGCGTGCCGTTACGAGAAGCAAACTCAACGACAGTGGCAGCGAAGCGCGCCATACCAGCGGCGGCCGGAGATTCTTCACCAATCACGGATACTTCACGCACGCCTTTAAACCACGCCGCACAGAACACCTCACCAATAGACGCAAACAGCGCTAGCCGCACTGGATATCTAAACGCAAAAAAATCACGACGATTCAGCGCTTGCTCCACTTTAGCGCGTCATCTGTGCGGGCGGCCGGATCAAGATTTTCAATGGCGCGCACCATCAACGTGGGTGTTATGTACGCGTAGTCGCGCTCGGGGTTATACAGGGGCCCGCTGTCACCTTTTTGCCTGTAGCCAATGCTGCTCATAAAATCCTTTCTATGACGCGGATTCAACTTGTCGCGAAGCGGTGTTCCGACAACGGACGCACATTACGCCGGAGTCTCTAGGATCAAAAAACGCGTCCGTTTGACAGGCCGGGCAGAACCTAGTGACATACGTACGCTGATGCGTAGCAAACATACACTGGTCTGCACCTAACCAGCAATGAACGCAAGAATGTTCGTACCCTTCTGGACACGGGCGTGCGCGGGTACGGACCTCGATAAGCCCGCGATTGTCACGAAGCATACTGCTACTGACGCTGACTTTGGAAAACACGGGCTGCTCGCGACTTCGTTCAGCTTCGACATGCGCGAAAAACAACAAGTTTAAAAAGTGCATAGCCGTCGTGTACGGGTAAGCACCCCACGGGGCTGAAAAACCGAGTGTCTGCGAGATAGCCCGGCAACTGTTTTGAGAGAAGAACGGCGTAATTAACATAGCCGTAGGCGTACCGCCGACGGCGCGACATTCAAGAATATACCCCGACGTTGTTTTACGCTTGTAAGGCCGCACACCCTCAACACACACCGGAACGAGTTCGTCTTCGAGCTGGCGCGTCCACGGCAAAACAGGCAACCCGGCTTTAAGCGTCTCAATATTGCCGGCTAGCCGCCAAGCCAACCCGTAAGCGGCCTGCCGCGAGAGCCGCGTGCCGGCGAGCGCACGAATAGAATCAAACACGGCTGGCTGAGATACCGATGCCGGTAGCTCCGCCAGAACGTCGCGACAAATGTCACGCAGCGTCTCTCCGGCCACATTAGCGTCTATGTATGGCCGAAGAGCCCGCTCTGCAAGTTTATCGCGACACTGCCGTAATCGCGCATAACTAAACGGAGGGCGTTTCATCAGATCCGCCCAGAGTTATAGGGCCGGCGGGAACAGTGGCAGCGGCGGTGTCAACCGTCGTGATATCACCTGTCCCGGCACGAACAACAACCTTCCGATCGGGGTTGTTGGCTTCCCACTGCTGGCGCGCTTTGGTGCAGGTTTCTTCTGCGCTAGTAGCTGTCTCTTTTACAGCCAACGCTTCCTGCTCTAGTGCCAAAATAATCGTACCCAGTTCGCTCGACAGCAAATTAGAAATGTCGCCGACGCAGACAACATTTTTAATGTGAGCTACGACCGGCTCTGCTTCTTTGCCATCTTTAACTGGGCGGAACGTGATCGCGATGTCCTCGATTTTGATTGTCTCGGGGATCGGGTCACTCAGCGTTTTGCCGTGTAGTTCAGCGCCAATCTGCCGCAGCGCATTGAACCGCGCATACATTTCTTCCATGCGTGCGGCAGCGTCCTTAATAAGCGCCGACGGATTTACACGTACTGTTTGCGGCTGTTGATTTGCCGCTGCCTGCAACGCTTTCGCAAGAGACGTTGCGTCCATCTTGATCGGCACGGTGACGTTTGTGGTACCACCCGTACCAGCCGCCGGCCTGTTGTCTGTCTTAACCGCATCGACAATCGTCGTCTTCGTCATTGTTTCGTCCTTAAAAAGTTTTGACCGCGAAACCAAACCAATAACGTAACCCGCTGTTCAAACCGGTATCGGGATCATACAGCAGCTCAACCGGATTACCAGTCGCCACATAAAAATGATTGACCGGTTTGGGGAGATAAGCTGCGCAAGATAGCCCGAGTTGCAGCAGAAATGCCATCGCAAGATCTGCTGCCGGATTCAAATCGTACGAAAAAAGCGGAATACGTAAATACTCGTCGTGCTCCGAAAACGCCCAAACGGGCTGCTCGCCGGGGTTATAGGCGGCGTACAAAATATGCCACTTTGAGCCGCCCACCTCGTCTATCGGCTTTATAAGCGCCGGCTCAAACGGAACGCCCTCGGGCCAGCGCTCTCTTGTTTTTTTCATATCTAAACGCGCGACTGAGACTTTCATGCTGTCATCGTCCTTGGGGCTGCTGTCTCGACGCCGGAGTCATTGACGTTAATTTTTACGCCCTCTCGAAAATGGCAGAACCTGATGTCTTGGTGTTTAAAGGCAGCACCAAGCACGCGTTCACCATATTTCTGCTGAAAGCCAGCCGGCGGAAAATTGAATTGATACAGCAGCTCTGTTTTGATTGCCCACCAGCCGCCGATCACGTACGGCAAGTATGTTTTTTCATACTCCGGGTTAAACCACGGCTGCTGTTCAATCCACCGCAGCTGCTCATCTGGCAACTTGGCGCGCTCTACTGACCCAACAAGATTGCACCCGTTTACATGCGTTATTACCCGATCAAGCCAGTTGTGCGCGCCGTCAGTCGGCTCAAGATACGAATCGTGATCAAACCACATCGTAATTGGCTCACGAACAGCTGGCTCATACAACATGCGCCGCATCATCGGATACTTCATCAAGTTCTCGGCGCTGTGAAAAATTGTGGCCGAGTGAAAATAGTCGGCAATCTGTTGAACTAGAAATTGAGTCGTGTCTGGCCCCACGGCGTTGCAACCAAAACGAAAAGAAACGTTTCGAGCGGCTAACTCGCGCATAGGTTCGTTAAGAACGCGCTGAGCGAGTTTAAAGTGTTTGTCTTCTGCGCCGTAAAACAAAACGCAGACACAAACAGATGCGGCTCCATCCGCCATACACGACTCCGTTCAACTAGTTAACTACAACCTCACCGGCGTTAAAGCCGCTTTTGCCACGGCCACCGGCATGACAACCGGCGGTACGCGCGAACGACCAAGTAGCTTCAGCGCCCGCATCACATTGTGCTGCGAAGGCGGTAAATCCTTCTTGGCGTCTTTGACCATCTTATCGACCAGTTCAAGAAACGTCGTGCGTTCTTTCACAGACGAAAAATTAAACCGGACAGAAAACTGAGTTACTGTCTTACCTGCATGCTCGTCAGCGACGTCGCAGCGATCCCACGCAGACTTATCATCGCCGCGGGTGTATACGCAGGCAATACGACCAAGAAAGTCATAGACTACGATAACAGCCGACTTGTCAACATCACCAACTAACGAAAAGGCGTGAGGAAACTGAGTCGCCGGGATAAACGGCAATTTCGCGACAACATTCTCGTCAAGTTCGAGACGCTGTAGCTGCAACGGAAATGTGCGATGTCCGTGCGCATCGTCTTTGATAAAGAATTCAGCCTCCAGCGCGCCAACGCCGGGCTCAATCACAACTGGAACATTACGTACAGAAAACATAAAACCTCCTAACGCGTCATATCAGACCGGCGACGCGGCGAAGCTTCATGCTCTTCCGTATCGTCTTCACTCTCTTCCCGCTTGTTCAGCTCTTCCTGAACCTTTGCACACATCGCGCGGTGATCCGCAACAATGTCAGACATCTTCTCAAAGTTTTCGATGATCTCGGCAAAATAGCCTTGAACAGTTGCATCGAACTTTGACGGCGCAGCATTCACGATGTCGTCGTAAATGTTG
>RGUK01000260.1 GCA_010027825.1 bacterium | reverse complement strand
CGCCACCAGCCTGTTTTTCTGCTTGTCCGCCTTGCAAGCCAATGAGAACATCGCATCTGGCTATACAGAAGGCAAGAAGCCGGTTGATTCTATGGAATCACCAACCCCTCTCCAGATAGCAGCCTGGAAAGGACAAGTTCAGTTAGTGAAAGAGCTCCTGGACGCTGGCGCAAAACCAGACATGATAGGCAAAAAGAAAGAGTATTCTATCTTTGAGCAATACATTGGCTTAGGAGACAAGAATCCCACAGGAGTAATCCCATCAATTCCTTTAGACATTAATGTCAGCACCCCACTATGCCTGGCTGCCAAAAACGGCCGTAGTGAGATTGTAAAGTTACTCTTACAAGCTAACGCCCTACCAAGCTGGCAAGACCTATATGGCAGAAGCGCTCTTCATAGCGCTGTAGAAAAAGGACATCTAGAAGTTGTAAAAATCCTCATTGCAGCCGGAGCGCCAATCAACCAGCAAGACCGCCTAGGAGATACCGCTCTCAACATAGCAATAGTTTCTGATCAAGAGGCGATAGCGAGAATTTTATTAGAACATGGAGCCCTGCTTAACATGCCAACCAACTCGGGATGGAAACCACTCCACGTTGCAGCAATCATGGGAGCTCCATGGGCTATACGTGCTCTCTTAGAGGCAAAAGTCCCTGTTGATATGGAGAGTGCTTCGGGATGGACAGCTCTGAACTACGCCGTCCATGCAGGTAGCCTTAGCTGTGTTGAACTTCTTTTACACGCGGGAGCTTGCGTTCAAAGATTGGATCGTTTTGGCGTAAGCGCATTGGACCAGGCAACCCTAATATGCCGTGATGACATAGCTAAACTTCTGATTGATGCTGGCGCAGACAAAAGCCTTGCAAATGATCAAGCTGCAATCAAGCACAGATTAGCTTTGTACCTGCTGCCCCCACTTCACCTGGCTGCCAAGTACGGTGACGTGGATGCTATAAGGGACATCCTTGCCGAAGGGTTCCCAATAGAGGAAAAAGAACCCGGCAATGGTTTATCCGCGCTTCATCTAGCGGCACGAAATGGACACCTTGGGGCCGTTGAGGCCCTAGTGAAAGCAGGGGCTGTGCCTAACCAGTTGGATTTCTTATACCGCACACCCCTTCACGAGGCAGTTGAAAACCGCCACAACCAAATAATTAAGCTTCTTTTGAATGCGGGAGCACGAATAGACATTCCAGACGAGAACAACCTTTCACCCCTGGATCTTGCCAGAAGGGATGGCAACATGGAAATCTTAGGGACACTTCTAGAAAGAAACAGCACGCGTGGCTAAGCGATCTCTCTCTGTTCGAAACACGTCACAAAATCTTTGTTGATCAGATAATTCATCAGAAACAAAAAGGGCTCTTCCTGGTCTTTGGGAACAAAGAACTCGAAGAGCCCGGTCTTTTTATCAAGCGCTCGCTCAAAGCAAATGTGATCTTCGTTGCGCAGTAGGCCAACCACAAACCAAATCTTGTCGCGTTCTACGCGCCCCTGGTAATACAAGCATTCCATGCTGTTATTTCTTCGTGCCTCAGGTTAAACAACCGGTACCACTAGCCACTTTACCAGGCGCCTCCAAAGACGCAACTTCGCTCTTTTTTCGCGCATTAAACAGTGCTTACGCCGTTGGCATTGTCAGCAATGCGGTTGACGATGCATCTGTTGATACTTGCGTCTCCGAATCACCCGAAGCAGGCTGAGCCTCAACCGGCACCGATGCATCAGCCGGTGGCAGAATGATAGTTGGCTCGGTTGTACAAAAACGCATCCAATGTTGTTGCTCAAGCATCGCTTTGAATGAAGAAACTGCTTGTTCTGCCGCACTTACCCGGCTTTTAACAACCGCTTGGTCAGTGAATTCGGTGGAAGAAAGCAAATTAAGTAGTGGATCTTTGAGCGTAGTTTTCAGCTTGCCTGCCAAATCCGAGCCCAAGTTAGTTTGCAGGTCCCCATAAACATAACCAGCACAGAGTGCAAGTGTTGCCACAACGCCAACAACTACCGCTTTTTGTGTAGGATACTTCATATGCCCCCCCAGGCAACTTGTAAATTACAAATGAAAAATATCACATTTAAATCCTACGCGCAGTGCCAACTTTGAGTCAACACCTAAAAATACACATGGAAAATGCCTTGATAGGGATTCCTTTTTCGCTTGCGCCCTACCCATTCTCCTGTCTATACTTCCGTGCTCACCACCCTTCCTAGTAAAACAATTCATAAAGAACTTCTAAGGAAAAAGAACGGTATGAAACAGGTAATTCACCTCTTTACACTTCTGATAAGCCTGGTCACCATCCAAACACCCGCCCATGCCGCAGAGAGGGCAACATCTGCGACTTCAACCAAGGAGCAGGGCCTACGTGCACTCTCAGGCAGACTGGACTGGCCAAACTATCATACGGTCTGCGAAGAAATAAGTAGGACTGTTTTCACCGACGGGGATGTGGTCCGCACTATAGCTGATAATCTTTATAAGCATTGCCAGAGAACCAGGCGCGCAGCGCCTTCTTTTTCCGTGTTCTACATTGACAGTCGAAAAGAAGAGAGGATAGAACCCTACACGCGCTACGGAAGGAGTAATCAGCACCACCTCTGCTTCAGCTTGAAAAGTAGCGATATCACAATTCCACCAACAACGGTCATCCATCACAAACGAGGGCCAAAGCCGTGTGCCAATAGACCATCAAAAACTCTTCGTCTAATGTGCCCAACTGACGAGGATGCTCCTCAAGCGCCAATCCAATCCCTGGTTGACGCAGAGACGCAAACCGACATTAACCCGACTCTTGAACTATCGACTGACACCATTGAATATATGCTTACAATACTCTCCAGCACGGAACATGGCGAAGCGAGCGATAGTGCTTCAGTAGAGATCTCGAGCGGCGACAGGCAGCAGGTCGCAGATTCGGAGGAGGCGATTGTACTTCCCTACACGCTCCCCACGAACAGGCGCCCCGCTTTTTAGTAAGCCTACAGCGCTCCCCACCGCCAAGTCGGCTATAAAGACGTCATCGGTCTCCCCAGAGCGATGTGAAATAATGGCCACCAAACCAGCTGCCTGACAAAGCTTGATCGCTTCAATCGTCTGCGAAACGGTGCCAACTTGATTAGGTTTGATGAGCACTGCATTGGCAGCACCCAGCAATATTCCCTGCTTGATGCGACCAAGGTGGGTGACAAACAAATCGTCGCCCACGAG
>RGUK01000259.1 GCA_010027825.1 bacterium | reverse complement strand
CCGCGTGCGTCGCCTTGGTTATCTATCACGTCGAAGTTTGCTAACCGACCGCGTAGGATGAAATTCCGTGAGCTAGGTTTGCCAGTAGTCGCACTGGCCCATATCCCATAGCTCATATAGTTCGCATCCATCTGGGTGGCGCTGGTAGCGAGGATCTCCACGCCCATGCCGTGCTTCACGGGCTCGCCCGTCACGATCAGTTGCTGTGACAAGATCGGCGTACTGTTCCAGGTAATGTCGGAAATGTTGCCCGTCTGGGTCGCGGGTGACGCTACTGTTGTGATCGTCCCTACGTCAACGATGCAGTACCATTGAGCTGTTGCATTGGCGGCCTTGCTCTGGACGTTCAAGTTCCACTGTAGCTTGGCGGTAGTACCCGCCCGGAACAGTTTGTCGTTGATCGGTATCTCAAACAGGCTGGCCTCATACGCTTTTGAATAGAACGTGCGGCCGCCGGTGTAGTTGTCCACTTGGTAGACTAGGCCACGGGACGATTCTGCCCCGATGTAGGCCGTGCCAGATGGCAACCTTGCGCCAGGGATTAGGCCGATCCGAGGCACAAGGATGTTTAGCCCGGATGTGTAGGCACGCACGATGTCGACGGTGGTGACTGTAGGTAGCGCTGTGCTGGGTGCTGTGCCAACGGTGACGGATAGCGCTTCTAAGAATTGCGGAGCTTGAACAGATGGCACGGATCCGATCTGTAGGATTGAATCGGTACTCGTCCAAGTGCCGAGGCCGTTTGTGAAAAGAACGGATTGCCGCTGTGATACTGGGATCTCGTAAGGCTGCGTAACCGTGGAGCTGCCGCTGATGCCTGCGAGACAACTTGAGCGATGGTGTGAGTGTGCGCTTGGAACACGCTAGTCGGGCCAGCGCTAGAGATCATTACGGCCCAGCCGTATGTTGGCACTGCTCCAATAGCACTTTGCACAATGATGCTCTGGCTTGTCGCTGTCTGAACGTTGTAATCGTCTACGGGGCCGAGAATGTAACCGTTTGAAATGTTTTCTCGTAAGGTTACATGGATCGCTTCTGTCCCAAGATTGTGGGCAATCGTCCACGGGCCAGCGCCTGTCACGACTGCGGTAAAGCTCTGTATCCCGGTGATGACTTGGTCTGTGGTGAAAGGGATATAGTTGACCGGCTGCGGCGGGTTGAGCCAGTTGATCCGCTGGGCGGCTGCCAATCCTGTCCATGCACCGTCGGCCTGGACGGTTAGGTTTTGCTGGAACACGGTCACGTACTGAACGTTGGGCGTGGTGACTGTGCCGTAGTTAATTCCGACCTCGCATGTGAGCGGGTGCGTGACTTCAAAGTCACCACGCAAAGCGGCCAGCATTCCCTGGGTGTTTAGATCCAGATCAAATGTGACGTCACCTTGTGGCGAAATAGGAACGGCTACTGTAAGCAAGCTGTGGGTAGATCCACTCATCGCGCCAGCGAACTCGATGTCTGCGGTGTAGTTTTGCGGGTTTGTAACTAGGAAGATCTCCCCTGCCCCAACGGTGACGCAGCCTTGCAACAGCGCGGCCTCAATCTCAGTCGCCCCGTCGTCCTTACTGAGTAAGGCGGTGCGAGCTGTTCCGCGATAGATCTGGTAGGTGGTATCGAACGCAGGCGGGATGTAGAGCCGCTGTACTTCATTAACGAACACGCCCGTGGTGGGGTCGCTGTAGCCCGTAACAACGCGGGTGATCGTAGGAGCGGGCGGAACGATTAGCCCGAATGCGCTGGTATAAGCTAACGGCGACTGCATCGGCCGCAGCTCTTGGTAGAAAGTGTTGTTTGCGGAGTAGCTAGTAACCCGGACAAAGCTGTCTGGCGTGAGGTTGTTTTCGACAATGGTAATGCCGCTAGTGGTCGTCCAGTTGGCCGTCCTGCCGACGATGTAGGATCCTTGATCTTCCGTAACGCTCCAGCCGGTAGCGGCCGAGATGCTGTTCAATACAGCGGCCACGCTGGCAGCCGTAGATCCCAGCGTGATAGCGCTGGATGTAACCGCATTGACCCGCACTTTAAACGTCCCAGCCGTAGGCGCCACATCCACCGGCCCGTAACTAAGACGGGCGGAGTAGATCGAAGGAGCGGTGACGGTAGTGGTGTTGTTCGACGTCTCCGTCAAGCGCACTGCCAGCTTAAAGTTATCGCCCTGCACGACCGTGGGCAGGGTAATCGAACCAGGCTCAATCGTGTAGCTGGCCGTTTTCTGGGAGATGTTACCGTAAAGGAGTGTGGCCATGGTTACTTGGCGGGGGGCGTGTCAATCCCTGTCTCCTGCTCTGTAAAGCCCTTAAAGAAGGCGGGATCAAACTGCACGGCTGAGGCGATGGGGTACCACGGCCCCGGCTCAGTCAGTTGTACGACGCCTAGCTGTCGCAGCCTGCGGTTTTGCTCGATGATCTTTTTGCGACGCTCGGCTGATTTGTCCAGGCTCATACGGCGTAAAACTTTCCTGCTAGGTTGCGTTGCTGATAGAAGTCCAAAGCCGCTTGGGCAAAGAAGTTGTTTTCGGCCAAGATATAGTCAAAGATCGGCTGGGCGACTCCGCCCGCAAATGGAAGAACTAGGCTCAACGGGGTAAATTCGTCACGCTTCTCAATCTGCTTTGTCGCGTGAACTAGATTGTGATGGCAGTTGTATTGAATATAAGGCTGCCATGTGGCAAGATTTGCAGGGTCTAGCAAGGGAAGAACAGGCGACAAAAGATAGACGGTGCTTAGGTGCAGCCGGTCTGTCGAACTGTCCACAAATCGTTGAAAAAATAGATCGGCAAAATTAGTGGTTTCAGTAGGTACCACATACTTGGGCAAGGCAGTGACGGTCGCCTCACGATCTGCGGGCGACAAGAATCCAGGGTTAATGCTGACTAGCGTGGTATCGATGGATGCGGCAGAGATAGAGATTGAGTTGGTTAGCGATACTCGCGGCTGATTAAGCACTATATCGCAAGCCAAGAGCAGGCGTTTTGTTTCTGACTTTTTGGCCAGCAGGTTTGTATTAGCGTCGGACACGCCCAGCCTCTTAAAGAAGTCTGGCACTTTTTCAAAAACGCCCGTCACGTTGCCGCTGCCAGCGTCGCCCGATATAGAATCTGGATCGGCGTCAGATCCTATCTTGCGAAACGACAGCTTTACGGCGGCTTGCTCATCCAGATAGATGGCCACCCGATCTGTCTTATTTGGTGCAGGCTTTTTTGCCTCAATGTTTTCCAGCCTTACACGCTCCTGTGCGGGCAG
>RGUK01000258.1 GCA_010027825.1 bacterium | reverse complement strand
CAACCACCCCCTTCACAACGGCTGACCAATCGGCCATCTCTGCCTACACCAACGCCAATCTTGGCAATATTGATGTGGCTGGCGATGTGGCGAATGCTCGCACCGAAATCAACAAGCTAGGCTATGAGGCCAACACGGTCATCATGTCCGCTCCTGTGTTCGAGCGTATTCGCAGGACAACCAAGCTCCAAAATCAGTTCTTCGGAGTTGTCTCCGATACTGGCGGTCGCTTGCTCTCAGAGGCTGAGATTGCGGCGGCTCTTGGCGTGGCGAAGGTTTTGGTTGGCCGTGCGGCCATCAACTCCGCCAACAAGAATAAGAGCTATTCTGGCGGGTTTGTTTATAGCAACAGCTTCATCACCGTTGCCAATGTGCAGAGCGGTCAGTTCACCGCTGGCGGTATCGGACGCACCTTGGTATGGTCGGCTGATGCCCCCGGAGGCTTCGTCTCCGAGAGCTATCGTGACGAGGCTCGCCGTTCCAATGTTCTGCGGGTTCGCATGAACACGGCTGAGAAACTCATCGATGCCAACGCGGGAGTTCGCATCACCACGAGCTTCGCCTAAAGATTGTGTGGTTCTAAGAAGGGGGAGCGGGTGAATAACCTGCTCCCCCTTTTTCTTTTAATTGACATCCTTCATCAGTCAGAAATCCTAAACTAAATGAAAATCCCTGTTTCGCTTTATCTAATTGCTGGAAATGAAGAAGCCCACATTAAGCGAGTCATTGAGTCATTTAAGCCGATCGCAGAGGAAATTATTGTTTGTATGGCTAGGGGGTCAGCTACGCCAGACAAGACAGAGGAGATCGCTCTTTCCCTTGGGGCTAAAGTCATTCATTACGAAAATAAGAAAACTGATTGGAATCACATAGACGATTTTGCTTCCGCAAGAAACACAGCATTAGATGCCTGCAAGAATGAATGGTCTATTTGGGTGGATGCCGATGATGTTATGGCAGAGGATGGGGAAAAGGTTTTAGAGGAAGGATTAGAACAAGCAGAAAAAGCGGGGTCAGAAATTGTTTGTTTTAGATATCTAGTCGAGAACGCTGGCCTAAATCCCATTCGAGAGATGGCCTTACGAAAGGGATGCGGTAGGTGGAGGAACAGAGTTCACGAAGCTCTTGAGCCGAATGATAAAAACAAACTATTGGCAATTGATAAAGTGTTTCGGATTCATCGCCCAATTACAAGCAAGGCAGATTCGGCAGACAGGAATCATCGCATCCTAGCCGATGAATTAACATCCACACCCTTCAATCTTTATTATCAACACCAGGAGTTTTTCTTGCGTGGCCAGATTGATAAGGCGATTGAAGTTGGAGAAAGGGCATTGGTTTTTCCAGACCTAGACGAGACTCTCAAATACGAGCTACTATGCAATCTTGGCAGATGCTCGCCAAATGATAAGCGATTCAGATATCTGGGCGAAGCAATAGCAATCAATCCGATTCGCAGGGAGGCTTATTTTTATTTGATGGCAGAGTATTCCGCTAGGGGCGATTGGCCTAAGGCTTGGCATTCTGGAAGGGCTTGCATGGCCATGCCAAGGCCGCCCCTTCACTACTGGAATCAAGTTCATGCAATTTACGATTGGCAAGCCTTGGATGGATATCGCATGGCATCCATCTGCTACGGCCAAAAAGAAGAAGTCTCCAAGCTAACAAATATGTATCCAAAACCCAAGATAAGCATGGTACACGCCACACGAGGTCGCTCCCAGTTGGCCTTGCAACGGAAGTTACAATGGCTGGCCTTGGCAAAAGAACCATTGGCTGTTGAATGGTTGTTTATGGTTGATCACGATGAGGCAGTTGATTACACCCCACACGAAGGCAAAAGGGTTAATCCGAGTGGAATCATCAATGCTTGGAACGAGGGGGCAAAGCTGGCAAAAAGCGAGGTTATTGTCCAAATGAGCGACGATTGGAGTCCACCGAGATACTGGGATGCCCTAATTTTGAGCAGAATTGACAACCTAGAGGCCGAAAGGGTGCTGGCAGTATCAGATGGGCTTCGAACAGATAAACTGCTTTGTATGGCCATTCTGACGCAAAAGAGGCTACGGAAGCAGGGGGGGTATATGTTTCATCCAAGTTATCAAGATTCGGACGGCATCTATTCCGACAATGAGTTCACGGATAGAGCCTATGCCGATGATTGCGTAATTGAGGCTAGGGACTTGATCTTTAAACATGAGAACCCAATGTTTGGTGGGGGCAACCCAGATGAACAGCTAAAAAACCACAACAAACCAGAAAACTATGAAAAAGGAAAAGCCATCTATGAAAAAAGAAAAACCGCAAATTGGAGTTAGGCCAATGGAGAAGGGCGATGATATGAAGGCACTTGGTATAGTTAAGTTTGGAAAGGCACGCCCAAGCAAAAAAAAGTATGTTCTGGTGGATATTGAGTATGACGATGAAGCTGAGAAAAAGTTGTTTAAGATGGGATTGGAACTACTTCAACTCGACAAAGAGGCCGTGTTGAATTATGTAATTGTGAAGGCGTTAGAATACACCGCAGAATTCGCAAAGGCCAAGTGCAAGAAATAAGCCTTGCCGATTCATTTGGGCAAGCCCTTGCAAAATATAGCGATGGACTTCCCCTGGGTGTGGAGATTGGTGGCGGGACAGGAGATGGCTCAACACAATGCATCCGAACAAGGGAGCTATTTAGCTTTGAGATTCATCCAGACCGCATAGCGAGACACAAATACAATCTGGACGGAAGGCAGGGTGGGATTGCCATTAACCAGCTTTCCAGCAATCCGATGGCTTGGATGACCATACAGGATGTGGAACAATTTTATTCAACAACCAAAACAAATCTTAATCAATATCCGCTTGAGCAGATTATCGAATGGCACAAGGCAGATTTTCGGATGGCCGCCAAGTTTGTATGGGGACATTTAAGCCTGAAGGATGAGATCGATTTTCTCCTGCTCGATGGTGGAGCTTTTTCTGGAAGGGCAGATTTTCTGGTATTCTTTCCAAAGGTAAGGGAAGGTGGAATCATCGCCTTGGACGATACCAACGATATAAAGAACCAAGCCAATTATCAATGGCTGAAAACAGCAGGATATTCGATTCTATGGGAAGAACCATCTTTTAGAAATGGCTGTGCCATATTTAGGAAATAACAAAGGGAGATTGAAATGCTGACCATCTTTACCATTGTTCTTAATGGGATGCCCTTTATTGAAAGGCATCTAACAGAATTTCAAAAGCTAAAGATT
>RGUK01000257.1 GCA_010027825.1 bacterium | reverse complement strand
CACAAGTGTGCGCCTAGGGCCTCGACCGCTGGTAGCGGCGATCGGGGTAGTTGTGGCTTTGCGTGCTTGTGCATACCGCAAGCCGTCACCACCGGCCAAGGCCTGGGTAATTTCTTCAATTTGTGCAATGCGTTCAGCAGTGGTCAGGGACGATGTCTTTTGCTCTGTTGGTGCTGCGTCTAGATCGATCACCCGTGAGGCTTTTCTTTCGCGTTGTTGGGCTGCTGAGGTGGGAGCATCTGGCTGTGGAGGGAGTGCTGATTCTGTGCTTGTTGCTACAGCGGGGGTAGGTGGCAGCGGCGTTGTTGCTGGTTTGTGAACCGCACTGGGTTGACTATCCATAGTAATTTCCGCAGCGACTTCAGTTGCGTGCTCGGTGGCCGTTTGTGCCACCACGCCGTCTTGCGTGGTAGGAATTTCTTGCGGTGCTGGGCTTAGGCGCACCTGCTTGTCCGGTGGGGGTCCGTCAAACAACGTCCAGCCAAAGTTGCTGCGTGCCGCTACCAATTTTGCTTGGCGCGCGGGCCGCTGCACATGGAGCGCTTTGAATGCTTGGATTAAAGCTTCACGGCGCTTTTTTTTTGCTGTGGTGCGCGCCTCATGTTCTGCAGGGCTTAACAGCTCTGCCAGGGTGCTAACAAAATTGACCATCCGCTTTTGAAAGCCGTATTCGAAGAAGAGGTCAGCAAGAATGAGGTGGAGAAAAATGGACAGAAGAAGGAAAAGGGCAACCAAGCGTGCGGGACGCTCGGTTGCTGAGGTTAGCGTTTTTTTGAATGATACCACAGCAGAGCACTCCTTTTTAGGTAGTGTCAGCTTATGGTATTTTCCAATGAGAGGCGACTATTTTTTGTCGGGTGCTGGTCCTCACGTACAAAGAAGTTGACCAGGTTGGGAAAATGGTCTAGAAAGAGGTTCTTTTCCCAAGAAATCAGAAGGGTGTACAGTGGTTACGCCATCCTGCGTTTTAGCTTTGCGAAGGTTTTACCATGACAAAAAAAATTTGCCTTGCCAGTGACAACTGGATCCCAGCACATCCTCTAGTCATGGAAGCGGTTGTGGAGGCAAATAAAGGGTATGCTCCTCCCTATGGCGGCGATTCCTGGACTCAGGAAGCAATCACTTTGATTCAAAGCGCCTTTCAGAGTGCCGGGAAGGTTTTCATTGTGCCGACGGGCACGGGTGCAAATGTCTTAGCCCTTAGGCTTTGCTGCAAGGCTTATCAGTCGGTTATATGCACCGACATTGCCCATATTCAATACCAAGAGTCAGGCGCAGCTGAGGCGTTAGTCGGATGCAAGCTGCTGACCGTTCCACATGAGGAAGGCAAAATAACTCCTGCTGCAATTATAAAAAGGCTAAAAAGAGAGCGAGCGTTTGGCAGACATTCTACCGCGCCGCGCGTCTTATCGATTACGCAGCCCACCGAGGTTGGTACTGTTTATACTCGTGATGAGCTAACAATGCTTGCAGCCTTATGTAAGCAGGAGGGGCTATTGCTTCATCTTGATGGCAGCCGATTATACAACGCGGTGGTTAGCTTAAACTCGTCTTTGCATGAAGTGGTGCAAGCTGCGCAGGCAGACGTTCTATCGCTCGGTGGAACCAAAAATGGGTTGATGGGGGCGGAGGCGCTGGTGATTTTTAATCAGGATTTACAGGAAGGGGCGGATTACTTGCAGAAGCAGATGTTACAATTGCCATCAAAGATGCGCTATTTGTCTGCCCAGTATCTTCCATTTTTCAAAAATGATCTCTGGCATAAACTTGCTAGCCAAGCCAATCAAAAGGCCCAGGAAATTAATGCTATCATTCAGTCAATTCCTCAGCTCAGGCTTAGTTACCCGGTTCAAACAAATCAGATCTTTTTTATCGCACCCGCATCATGGATTTCATTGATTCAGGAAAAAATCTTATGCCACCTGTGGGATGCAGAAAAGTATGAACTGCGGTTTATCGCTTCCTGGAATACCACCTCGGATGAGGTGGAAGAGGTCCGAGCAATTTTTACTCATTTGGCAAAGAACCAACCTTAGGATTTGTGGGCAAGGATTTTTCCAGCCAGACGCGACTGCTTTTTTTGACAATGTGGTGGTGCTCACTGAAGCTGTGCGTCCCACCATGTGGCGTTTTTAAGAAGCGTATAATTTCGTCAAACAGCCCATGGGAAGGCGTAAAGGCAACCTGCTCAGCGATCAACCACGTAAGGATTACGCGGCGCCGGACTACTGGATCCAGAGCGAGCATGGCGGAGAGTGAGGCGCTGCGCTTGCCTGAATCGTCTATAAAGAAAAGCTGCTCAAAGCTGGTGGTTGCCAGCTTTTCTAAGAAGTCATCCTCCTCACGCAGCCGATCCATAGCGTGTAGGATATTATCAGCAAAGCGGACATCGCATGCGTTGAGCGCTGGCAGGAGCTGGGTCCGCACGCGGTTGCGCAAATGTACTTTTTCATCGTTAGTTGGGTCTATCAGATAGGCAACGTTGTTCTTCAGAAGAAAGCTTACGATATCGCGCTTGCTCGTCTCTAGCAGGGGACGGATGAAGGGCCCCTCAAGTGGCCGCATGCCGTGAATGCCGTTGAGTGAGGTGCCACGGGCTAGTCGAATGAAAAAGCTTTCCAGCTGATCCTCACGATGGTGACCAAGGGCTATCAGATCAATCCGGTGGTGATCGACCAACTCTCTGAAAAAGGCGCGCCGCTGACGGTGGCCAATCGCCTCTTGCGATCCCTGATGGCGTTTAGCAACAGGGAAGTTGTGCGCTCGGCCTACTGCAAAGGGGATGCCATGTGTTGTTGCAAGGGCGTGGCAAAAGCGCTCCTCTTCATCAGCTGTTGCCGGCCAACCGTGGTTGAAGTGGGCGACAATTAAGCTGCATGCTCCCTGTTCATGAAGTAACCTAAAAAGGTGAAAGAGAAACACCGAATCGGGGCCGCCAGACAATCCAATAGCAATAGCTGGCCGTTCTGTTGGCGTCTTTTTTTTGGAGGCATGCTGCGCTAAAAGCGCATGGCCTGATAAAGGTTCGCGTTTTCTCGGATGACCGCATTCAACGCGACACTATGCTCAACACGTTGGCTGACGCGCTCAACGCCGCCCCGATTCAACACATTGGCAAACTACTGGTACTGTGGCGCCCCATGCCTGAGAAAGAACGCAGTGTGGTTGATGACCGTAAACCCGGTCCGCGTGAATTCAAGGTGGTGAAATACGGCAAACCTGGCGCAAAACCTGAAATCAAAACCCTGCGTGTGCTAGGTAATCAGCGTT
>RGUK01000256.1 GCA_010027825.1 bacterium | reverse complement strand
AGCTCCTTCAACGCATCCATTTTTTTACTGATCATTTCTTGATCAGTTCCCGACAGGCGCAGGCCAGTGATGTCGACGATTAACTGGTGCTTTTCGGGCGAGAGCTGCTTTTTGCACTTGATAGTACGCGATGACTTGATGATAATTTGCTGACTGAGTTGTTCGCACTGGACATCGAAATATTCAAGTGAGCCAGCGGCTACGATAGATGATGCAGTGGCGCCGACCACGCCTTTTTTCGCTTTGCTCGCGTTGTCGGTGCGTGGCAGTGCAGACGGCACGAGCAAAAGCATTACCATAGTTAGGTGTGCCAACCGAATGTGCATGACAAATCTCCCCCCAAGACGATGAATGTCTTTAGCCCCTGTTTGATTGAAGCGTGACAATCAATGTGCAAGTAGCTAGACTGCAGCACTGTCCCTATGGCACGCTTATCCTACCTTCATAGTAGATAAAGCGACCCTCCGGGCTCAAGAATTTTATTAACTGCAATTATTTTTGTCGCATAGCGCGCAAAAACTTTACACATAGAAAACTTATGCACATCGCCCAAGACGTTCCGTTGGCTGAGAAAAATTGGTTTTGTACTGGAGGAAAGGCCCGTTTTTACGCAGAGCCAACCACTGCTGATGCTTTTGCCCAGGCACTTGCCTTCGCCCGGGAGCGTGACCTGCCGGTGCTGGTCCTGGGGGAGGGGGCAAATATGCTGGTCAGCGACGCAGGCTTTGCTGGCTTGGTTATTCGCCCACAGCTGGGGGAAATTTCTTTTCAGGGTGACCTGGTAACGGCCGGTAGCGGCGTTTCTATGCCTTCATTAATAGAAGTGTGTCTGGCAAATAACCGGATTGGGCTTGAAGAATTCAGCGGCATTCCCGGTACGGTTGGTGGCTCAGTCTACATTAACATCCACTATTTCCAGTTTTTACTGCATCACTTTTTAGTCAGTGCGCGGGTTATTTGCGCCAAGACTGGTGCGGTAAGCGAAGTGGATAATGCTTGGTTTAACTTTGGTTATGATACCTCGCGGTTGCTGGCTAAGGAGCATTTTCTGATCGATGCTACCTTCAAGCTCAAGCATGTCGAGCCCTTACAAAGTGCGTTTGCCCGAGGGCGCAGTGTTGAAATTATTCGCCACCGTCGGCAACGATACCCCTATGCAAACACCTGTGGTAGCTTTTTTCGCAATTTTCATGCGCAAGAAGTGCCGTTTGAAGTGCAGGGAAAAAAGATCTGTTTTGTCGCCTACTACCTGGAGTCGGTAGGGGTCAAGGGCTCCCTGCGGGTGGGCAATGCGGTGGTTTCTCATCAACATGCGAATATGCTCGTTACGGAGCCAGGTGCGACTAGTGACCACGTGGTGCAGCTTGCGCGCACCATGCAGCAGCGCGTTTTTGAGCGCTTTGGTATTGTCCCTCAGCCCGAGTGTCAGCTCGTGGGCTTTGATGCCTATCCACTGATGGGATAGGCGCCCATCGGGCTTGCTGGAGTTTGCATTTTTATTCTTCTGTTTCTGCCGGGGTTTGTGCTCTCAGAAGCAGTTCTGTTGCATAATTGACCGGCGTTGTTCCCGAGGCATCTTTTTTGTTTATGTCGGCTCCCTCAGCTATTAGGGAAAGAGCTAAATGATCATTACGAGAGCATGTCGCCCAGTGCAAAGCAGCCTCGCCCTGGCTATCCGTCGCATTTATGTCGGCCCCACCCTCTAAGAGGATTGGCAACATATCGGTGAATGGGAACTGCAGTTGTGCCAAGTGATGCAAAGGAGTTTGGTTATATAAACCTCGTATATTCGGATCAGCTCCCTTTCTCAAGAGGAGTCTACTCAACGCGGTGTGCCCAGACGTTACTGCCAGCTCTAAAGGAGTACGTTGCGCTGCATCCTGTATGTTTGGATTGGCTCGCGCTTCTAGCAGGAGCGTTGCTATCTCAGAGTGGTTTGATCTCGCTGCGCAGTGCAACGGTGCCTCTGCACGCGCATTAGTACAAGGGATGTTTGGATTGGCTCCCCTATTCAATAAGAACCTTACCATTGTTGCGTTATTGTGCGATACGGCTTCGTACAAAGGTGTATTGCCACTTGCATTATGTTGATTGATGTTAGCACCCCTATTCAACAAGATTACTGCTGCGTCTGGGTTGAGTGAATGCGCTGCTAGGAAGCATAAAGGCGTCATCTCAATTGAATATATGTTTGTATTACTTGGGTATCGATAGGTGAATCGATGTTGAGTATTTTGGTTGGATAGAAGCGCCGCCGCATCATTATCCGTACTTTCTATTATTATTTCCCTGCCGTTCATGGTCCCCCGCGTGAGAGCGTTGCGTAGTCTGGCCAGCATGATCTTTTCTTTGCGCGCTTTGTATGCACGCCAACCAAGGGCAGTTGCAGCTATGCCTCCCCCAACAACCAGGGCGGTTTTTAGGCTTGAATAGCGTGTTACGCGTCCAAGAGCGCCTTGCCAAAAGCTTTCCTCCGCGGCCTGCAGCGACGGTGCGAGCAAGAGGGCGGTCAGGATAAGGGAATAAAAGCGTTTATTAAGAAAAAGCATGGTAACAACCTCCGCGATTACAAAGCTATATCCTTATTATAATGACAAGTTGAATTATTTGAATCGCCAGTGAAAATAGGCGCAAAAAGAGGGAAAAGGCAGAGTTGCCCTGTTTCCTGCACTCAAAATAAAGGGAAAATGGTGTTTTTTTGGGGAGGTTATATTTACGCGCTTAAATCTCGTTTTCTAAGATTTTTCTGCGATAATCGGCCATTAATTGGACCATAAAGTGGATATTGTGCACGGTGGCCAGGGCATAGGCCGTCAGTTCGTGGGCCTTGAAAAGATGGCATAGGTATGAAAGGGTGAACCGCTGGCAGGTGCTGCAGGTGCAATCATCTTCGATGGGGCGGTGGTAAAGAGCATGGCCACTTGCCATTGCCCGTACGCGTCCGCGCTTAGTGAGCAGGAGGCCATGGCGTGCTGCTTTGGTTGGGTAGGCGCTATCAAAGGTGTCCACGCCAAAGGGAATGCAAGCCTCGATCGAAGGCAGATCAGCAATTCCAAGCAAGTGATTAGGCTTATCCGTGGGCAGATGGGGCATTAAAAAGGCCAAAAGTTCAAACATTTGCTCACGCGTTTTGCCAAGGCTTCCGCCTACGGCAAAGCCATCGAATGGCAGGGCGGTTAGTGTGTCGCAACTTTTCTTGCGTAGCTCCTGGTCAAGGCCGCCGTGGATGACGGCGTACAAGGCCTGATTGTTAGGATTTTTTAAATGAGTC
>RGUK01000255.1 GCA_010027825.1 bacterium | reverse complement strand
CGCGGACGAGCTGGATGCCGACATCGCCGGGGATTTGCGAGATAGTGGCCATGCTATACGTCAGTCTACCACGGGCGGCTGCTGTTCTTAATGGAACTCAAGCGCCACGCTGACCTTGTATTGCCGCTGCGCCCCAGCAACAAACACGGCCGGATCGCCAGGATTTGGGACATTTTCCATCCAGCGGGTTGCAGTCACGGTTTCTCCGGACAGCAGTAGCTCGGTTTGGTCAGCGTTGAATTGGTGCTCATAAATTGCGAATGGAGAATTCCCGTCGTCGAGGCTCACCCACTGGTTACCAACAAACCTCCCAGCGATGCCCCCAACTTCGTTGATTACTTTTTGACTGCTAGTTTCAGGAAGCGACCAGGGGTAGTCGATGGGAACGCCGGACGTGTCTACCTCCATCGACAAATCGCCTCGCATGTGGCTACGCACCTGCAAAAACAATCGCAGCGCTGGCCGCGGCTCATTTCCCTCGGTATACGTAACGATGTCATTTAAACGGCCGACTGGTTCATCAAACGGAACCACGGCAATCTCTTGGGAGGCGTCAAACTGACCAGCCTCTTGCGTCCGCACCGACAGTTCGGCGTACATTTCGATGTGGTCGGTCCGCAGCGACCAATGCTCGACAATCGTAACTGGCGCTGCAGCCTGGGTTCGACCGCTTCTGTCGATTGCCACACGAGGCGGAGGGCCTTGTGCGAGCGTGAGCCACCTGTCGTTGACCGTGAGCACAGGCAGGTACGCGTTGTATTGAATTTCGCCGTCGTGCAGCCACCCGCCCGATCCAGAGTATCGAAACCACGATCCGTCAACTGGGGTTTGGTCGAGGCTAAATCGCTCGCATTTGTATTGCCCCGTCAGCGGCGCAAAATTAAAAGTCCCGGAGCCATCGCGAATATCCCCAGAATGAAGACCCGCTATGGTTTGTGGGCTGTTCGCGCCGCCAATGCTCAGGTTCCTGTCGAGCAGGCAGCGCTCCATGAGGACTATTGCGTTTTCTGTTGCCGCATCTATCACGCCTTTTTGAACGTCTTGTCTAGAAATAGCGTCAATTGCACGCGGCCGGCTGCCCACGTATGTGCCGTTGTAAATGACTGCTCGTTGCTCAAATGTGGCTAATACAGAGCCTTCAGGTAAGGGAATTGTTTGCGACAGATACCAAAACGTGTCATCGACCCAAATCGCACAGTCACCGACTTGATTTGCTTGCCGCAGACAACCATGCCGTTGTTTGGCGGCTTTGCCAGCATATTGTTTGCCAGGCTTGTGTAGGGCGAAAAGACCGGACCGAACTGAGTCGGCTGCAGGCACGCAGCAAAGGCGACCACTTCTCTCGACGGATACATTTCGAAGTCGTTGGGTGCGTGCTCAAACACGCTGTATATGGGCGTTTTCTTTACTCTCGAAGGATATTCGTTCCCGAGACGCACGTCGTCTTCTAGGGCCGCGATGGCATTGGCGTGCGGGGTGTATGGATACATGCTGTGCGGCCATGTGCCCCATTCTGGCACGCGAGGCACCCTTTGTCTGGACGGCCCGACATTGGGATAGGGTGGCGTGGTGGCGGCCCCGGCGAAGTGCGATAGATGCACAATTCCGCCGTGATCGGCCGTAATTAATGGGAACCCGCGGAACTGTCCAAGCCCCGAAAACGGGCATTGCGTCAGACCTATGAAGTGGTTAATGCCAAAACTAAGTCCATAAGAAAACGGCGAGCTTTCACCATGTATTAATGCAGCAAGCATGGCGTCACGGCTCTCCGGAGCAAACGGAAATTCAAGTACGGACATTCCGGCATTGCAACTGAAAAGCATTCGCGTCTCTTCACCATCTTGCTCTAGCGCCAACCCCAGATCTGCGTAAACAAATACTTGGCCTGGCTTTCTTGCGGGCTTCAAAACGCGATCCCTGCTGGTCATCTGTGCGTTTTGCAATTCTCCGATTTCGTATAGGTCGCACGGAGGAAGCCACATGTCTGTGTGCTTAATTTCCGCCCCCAAATGCGGTATCATCGCTCGCCGAACAACGGGCCGCGCGCAGGCGTAAACGCCCCCCCAAGTTGTTTGGCCTCCAGACCGAGGCACGAACATCGCAAGCGCAGTGACGTAGCGCGGCTTCAAGGCTCTGACGCCAAGACCAATTGCGTCCGTCCATGGCTCGTAGTCAAATCCCACCGACTGGGGAAAAGAGCCTGAAGACAAAAAGCCTCGCCCACGATGGCACGCAGCATCACGCCCTTCGCGCGTCCGCAAATAGTCGATGAAATACAGGCCGCCTGTTGATCCTACCCCGTTTATAACGATGCCGCTGTACGCATCGTGAATACTAAAAACCCTGCCATTAATAGTTTCTTGGGGCATGCCGGCACCAGTAAGAAACCTCAGGTTTGCTGGAGTTTGTGCTGGGATTTGATCGAAAAACGGCAGCTTGTATTCCTCAAGAAGCCCCCTTCGCGTGTCCTGCGCATACGGCATCACAAGCAGTTGGTCTCGCGAATTAGCCACAGAATTGTGCGCCCACCAATGCGACGACAGTGCTGCTAACGGAGCCGAGTTTGTCCACAGGCTTTCGCGCGTCATCTATCACATGCTCACAAGGCATTCGTAAACGCGAGGCCACTCTTGTTGGCCGATTTTCCAATACGCACCGACCGCCAGCACGCGCGCAGTGCCAACTGGTGCCATCAATGGGTACGGACGCCATAGGGGCTTCATGTTTTGGTTGTTCGGCATCGGAGGCGGGCCAAGAAGCCTGTCAGTAATGCCGCCAAACGCAATTGCACGGCAACGAAAAACACCACCAACAATCAGTGATAGGCAAAATTCCTTTTCGTTTTCTTCAAGTGGTAATCCATCCGCGTCATATTCTTTTCTGCCGATGTTCTCAATGACGCCGAACTGCTCTCCTGCCAGTCCCATGTCTGCGGCGTCAAGCAACTGATATTGCCCTGTCGGCAGGCACAGGTCGGCCTCAGACGAGGCGGCGTTCGTGAACGGCTGGAAGGGATTGAAGTTTGCAACCTCTGCGTTCCATAGCGCCGCTCGTGTGTCGAGCGACGGCATGCCTATCGAATGACCGACGCTCAACTCCACGCCTTCCGGCCAATCTAAATCCGTTACCGCTTTCATCGGAATTTTAATGGCTAACCGCTGCAGCTTGTCGGCGTGGCTGGTTGCCGCACTAAACCCCGCGCCCACGCGCAGCAGCCTATTGAGTCCGTTCACCTGCTCCGCCGCAAGGCGGAGCCGCTGGCCCGGGACGACGTGGAGGCGAGGATCGGCTGCCATCACA
>RGUK01000254.1 GCA_010027825.1 bacterium | reverse complement strand
ACTCATACCTCAATGGCACAACTGCCGTGTCGGGATTGATATTGGTAAACACACCGACTTTACCGTCCTCTCGGCGTTGAATGAGAAGAATCAGTTGATTGGTTTTGACCGTTTCAACCATCAAGACTGGAAACTTATCAAACACCGTATTCGGGCGTTTTGCACCAAGTATGTTGGCAAAGTGAAGATTGACGTGGCCGGTTCAGGGGACCCGATTTATGAAGAGTTACGCGACCTTGGGTTGGCAATTGAGCCGGCCAAATTCACCAATGAGGCCAAGACGCAGTGGGTGCGGAACCTGATGTTGCAAATCGAAGAGGGCACCCTCACCATCCCGCCGCCCAACAGTGTGAGTGACCCCAGTCACAACACGGCGGCGTTGTGGAGCGAACTTGAGACATACACTTTTGAGATGTTACCGTCCGGCCGCGTGCGTTATCAGGCGCCGGCGGGTTTTCACGATGACTGTGTAACCTCATTGTTTTTGGCGGCGAGTATGGTGCCGTTGATGGATGTGCAGAACTTGACCGGTAATCACGAACATTTTAATCTTCATGACTTACCCGAAATCGGGGAGTCACAGTACACATGATTATTTCCCATCAAGCCACTAGACGTATGTCCATTTTTCATTCTACAGTGTTACAAAGGTTTAACGTCAACAGGCGGATGAAGTTATCTCATGAGTGAAGCCGGCGACCAGTCAGGTTTGAAGATATTGAAGCAGGGTGATGCCGACTTTGAGGCCCTGCAAAAGCGTCTCCAACCCCTTCAACGTGACACCAGTGTCGAAGTTTCCCCGTCAGAAGTTGTTGTCCAGGCGGCGTACCAGAAAATTCAGGGTGTCCTCAACCATGAGTTGAAAGAATTGCCTGTCGGAGAGCAGTTGCGAGAATATAATCAGAAGCCTGAATTCAAATCTGTCCTCAAGAACCTCAACGTGAAGATGGGTTACGAGAGTGAAGATGCCTGTCCGAAGGGGCCAGATGCCGTGGGGCAGATGTTGGCCTGCCGTTGTAACGCGGCGAAAGGTTTGACCGATGAGATGGAGCGCAAACTCGTTGATTTTGTCCGCGCCCACTTCTCCATGTCCCATGATTATATCAAACACCGGTATGGGTTTTGGCATGAGGCTGATGAAGTCCATGACCTTTACGTCAGCACCGATGCTCTTGAAGCATTCCGCCGCAAGACTTCTGTCGTCAACAGCCGTTACAGCAACATGCGGCCGAGTATCAAGGACCTTATTCGAACCCCCTATGCGCGGGCGATTGCCGACACACGGGCGACTTACATGCTGGCCATCTTCGGCGGTACCCCGGCATTCCGTTTTGAACCAACAGGAACCCGTAGCAAACGGGCGTCCGCAAAGTTAATTGAGCGCGTCTTGTCTGAAAACATGCGGCGTATCGGTTTTGAGCGTAATATATATCAGATGGCCATGGACCAAAACCGTTATGGCCTTGCACCTATTGTGAATTTTTATAATCGTGATGGTAATAGCCTCGTGAACTGGGACCCATACTCCTACTTCCCAGACCCACGCGTCACGTCTCAAAACCGTCACGAAGCTGATTTTGAAGGTTATCGGAGTTGGGCGTCTGTTGTGTCCCTTTACCGGCGCGGAATTTACCAAAAACTCGACCGTCTCAAAAAGAATGCACCGAAGTTTGGGTGGGAGTGCAACTGGGATTTGCGTAATGTCATCCGTGGCCAGAGTGTAGACCCCCGTACGCCGAACGTGTCTTCCAACCAGACCAACGAACAGTATTTCAGTTTGGGGGATGCCCACATCATCAACACGTTGTATGTGTTTATGCACCCGAATTGGTTGGGGATTCCGGGGGAATTCGGACTGTACCGCATCACCGTGGCTGATGAGTGTACCGTCATCATGTTTGATAAGAGCCCATACCCTCATAAGCGCCTGCCGGGTGTTGTGTTTGATGGTGACTATGACGCCCACAAAACCTTCACATCCGGTATCTACGACCTGATGATGCCGATGCAGCGTTTTCAAGATTGGTTGTTGCGGAGCCGGGTGGAGAACGTTCAGGCAGTGATTACTAACCGCGTTGTCGTTGACCCACTCCGCATCAACATGATGGACCTCACCGACCCCAACCCACAACGTTTCATCCGCACTTTACCGGGGGCCGACCCGGCAGGCGCCATCAACCCCATCACCGTGCAAGATGCAACACGTGGGTATTGGAACGATTTAGATGCAGCCGGCCAGTTGATGCAGCGTTTGACTGCCGCGTCTGATACGGCACAAGGGATTCAAACCGAAACTGAACGTTCAGCCACTGAAATTGCCCGTATCACTGCACTCGGACAACAGCGGATGGGAACCCAAGCCCGCCTCACCTCGGCCAACGGGATGCGGCAGTTGGCCCAGATGATGTTACAGAATCTCCAATATTTCGGGATTGACGGTGGTTTAGTGAAGCTGCCCCAAGAGATGAAACAGTACATCCCAGGCATGAGTGAAGATGGCTGGTATCAGTGGAAACAGTCTGACATTTTAGGCGACTACGACTATCTCGTTGTTGATGGGACATTGCCGATTGACCCGCGTGAGAACACCAACAACCTCATCCGCGCCATCAAGACTTTGGCTGAAACCGGTACGGCGGCTGATTGGAAAATGAACAAATTTATTGAAGCCTATCTCCGCAGCGAAGGTTTTGAAGATGTCGAGAACTGGAAGACCACCGAAGTTGAAAAGAATCAACAGATGGCTGACATTGCCAAGATGAAACTGGCTCAACAACCACAACTCGCCAACCAACCGGGTGGCGGAGTCATCCCGAATGAGGATGTTGCCAAAGGCGTACAAAATGGTAATCTTGTGCCGATGGACCAAGCCCTACGTGAGTTGGGCGTAACCGAAGGACAACCACCCATTGTCCCAGTCTAATAGAAACCAGAGAGAATAAAAATGAACCACGAAAACATCATACAATTTGGCGCCGATGAGTTAATGGCCGGTTTTCAGAATCTTGAGAACAACACATTTTTTAAACTGTTTATGAGTGAAGTGCGCGACCGGTATGAACGTTCTATCGGTTTACTTACTCAGGAACACAACATGAGTAATGAACACCTTCACACTCTTCGGGGCATTATTTCGACTTACAAGACAGTCCTGAATATGCCGAGAATTATTATTGAACAGGTTCGAGTTGAGGAATCCAGGCGCGAAATGGGTGCCCCGATTGAACAATAACGTATAAAACAAAGGAGTATACAAATGGACCCGAAAAAGGAAGCCATGAGCGGCATGAACCGCGAACA
>RGUK01000253.1 GCA_010027825.1 bacterium | reverse complement strand
GCCCTTCATGCGGTTGCGGAGGGGTGTCATGGCGATATTGAATTGCCGAACGGGACTACTGAACGGGCGTACATATGGGCGCAGAAGGTGTTAAAAAATGAACTCGGTTGCTGAGGCATTAAATTTTCACAGTCAGATTTTTGGTCATGGATCGACCGATTCGTGGAAGGAAATTTATCCGGCTTGGTCTCAATTATTCCTGGCGGAAGGCGTGTCAGGAACGACTCTTCAGCAAGCGGTTCAAGCAGTGTTCAAGCGTACAGTTCAACCAAGATGGCCAAGTGAACATCTCCAAGCGCTCCGTGAAGAAATTCACGCGGTGCGATCCTGCGAATCAGCGCGTCGTGAAATCGCGGTAGTGAATGCGGCCGTTTGTCGTTATTGCCGGGATACCGGTTTCGTTCTAGACCTTCCGCATTTATGCCAGATAGAGGATAATGAGTGGACACATTTGACTCGCGGATTCGCACCTTATTTCACTTCTGTGATTTGCGACCAATGCTTGATCGGCCGATCCAAGCCCCGCGAAATCCCAGACAATCGACGACTCGCAACGCTGACGGAGTATCAATTACGAAATCCAAACTGGCGTCAACAGGTGAGAAAATACCTTGATCGTCGGCGAGCTAAATCGGATGCTTGGGCGGCTTCGACAATTCACGATTCGGAAGACCCGAAAATGATAAACAGAAAAATGATTGCAAAGAGATTGATTGAAAGATTAGGCTTGCCGGCCCCAGCAGGAGATGAAACGAATGAGGCAGAAACAGTATCAGCAGAGACCGTTAACGGCGAGTGAACAGCAGTTCTTTGAGGCAAACATGCCCTTGGTGTTTCAATTTCTAAAATCATGCCCGAGATCAGAGCGCGAGCGTGAGGATTACGCGCAAGAGTTGATGATCGGCTTGGGAATTGCCATTTTGACTTATCAGCCAGAGAAGGGCAGTTTTTCAACTCATGCGTTCTGGAGATTCAAACATATTAGGTATGCATGGCTTTTAAAAAAGAAAAGAAGAATCAACAAACTAATGACCGATATTGAAGGAGATCATGAAGAATTCAAAATTGAGCCGGAATACAACCATGAAAAAACAAAATTAGAAGAATTTCGTGAATTCATCAGCACGGAATTGACGGCTAAAGAGCGGGAATCGGTTGAAGAACTGGCGTGGCAGCGTGTAAGTTGCCGACTTTTAACGCAGTCGCAAATACATACCAGAAACAGGTTAAGATTACGGGTGATAGATCGTATCAGGCAAACATTCCGTGCCGGCGAGGTAAGCCATGGGAAAAAACAACGGGCCGGGAAAAGACCTGCACCAGATAATGGACGAGGTTTGCGAAACGGAACTCAGCTCGTCCTCGCTTTCGAGGATCCACATGACCCTCCAAGACGAACAATATCCTGATTTGAGCGATATTCGATTGCTTCACGAAGACCTGTGCCGGTTGCGATATAAGCACACGCTGTCGCACATGGCCAATCAGGTTGCCCAACTTGTCATGAGAGAAAAAAACAGCGTGCCGGAAGTGATTGGTGACATGAGACATGCAGGCAAAACGCTGGTTTGGCTGATCAACGAATTCAAGGAAATTTTGCGCAATTCAAAAGAAGAGGATGACAAGTGATTCTTGCCGATATTCGCCAGCAAGGATCATATGATTGCGGGATTGCCGCGGTTCGTGTTGTTTTGCGCCACTACCGAAAAAAATGGGCTGATGACTATGCCTTGCGACTCAATACTAACGAAATTGACGGGACAGACCCGCGCAATATTGAAATCATGTTCCGATTCCTTGGATTCCATGTTGTCTCGGGAAACATGGACGCGAGTGACCTGCGTCATCATACCGGACTTGATAGACCTGTCATTACACTTATTCAGCGTAATGGTATTGGTCATTATGTCGTTGTTTCGAGCCTCGATGGAGGTCGTATCCATTATCAAGACCCGGCTGATGGGCCAGTATCGTCGTCCCTGAGGTCATTTGTCACAAATTGGTCCGATGTTGATCGGTTGGGTGCGATTTATGACTCATTTGGAATCGTCGCATGGATACCGAGGAGAAGGGCGGCATGAGTTGGGAGCGCCTTGACGAAATCAGGGCGCAATCAAACGACATGAAGCCTAAAACGCGTGAAATCATTGTTGAATTGCTTGATGAGGTTGAGCGATTGAAGGAAATTTTGCGTGAGCTATTTGGCGTATGAAATTTTTGCAGTTTTTTCTCACGATCCCGCCTAGCGTCAACAAGATTTGGCGACGATCAAAAAATGGAGGAATGCACAGATCGCAGAATTATTCCAAATGGATTTCACTTTCACGAATTACGCTAAAAACTCTTGAAGTGCCCGAATGGGATGGGCCGGTAGAGGTGACGATTGTCATCCATGGCGGCAAGTCTTGGCGATCCAATAGAGATATAGACAATGTGCCGAAAGGAATTCTGGATGCGATGGTTCTCGAGGGTATTTTGATCGATGATAATTGTGAAATTGTGCGAAAGCTGATCATAGAATATAGACCACCAGAAGGACGAAAAACCGACGCTGTGGTTGAGATCACCGTGAGGGAATTTTGTGGCTGAGGTTGAGCCGAATATCTCGATAAGGACATTGGCCGGTCGGCTTGAAATACTGCCGGAATTGGTGCCAATGTCGTCAAATATTTTCACCAAGATTGCTTTAGTTATCGCTCCGGAACTTTATGCCGAAGAACCCTATGCAGAACCCACGGATGCGATTCCTGGATCAATCGAAAAACTGCAAATCAGCCCGGGCGATCGTAGGGATCGGCACCCAAGTCATTATTATGACAGCGCGGCATCCAAAAAATGTTGGACCGACTGGGCATATGAGTTGGAAGAATGAAATGAGCAATCCCATTAGACCAGATCATTACCACCCAGAGGACGAGTCTGGAATCCATTGTCATCATGCCCAGTTGGCGCAGATGGGTTCGGAATATATGGTCGGGTATCATTGGGGCAACATCATTAAATATGTGTGGAGATGGCAAAAGAAAAATGTGGTTGAGGATCTGGAAAAGGCGGCGGAGCATATTCGGATGTTGATTGAGTTGAAAAACTCTGAAAATAAAGGATAAATGATGTCGGAAAAGAAAAAGAAAACCCCGCCTAAAAAGAAATCTGCTTTAGGACGCAAGCCTATACTGGATCAGGTTTTAGTTGCGGCGGCCCTTGCGGAACTCGAGGGAAATGTTGCCGCCGTAGCAAGGCGTTTTAATGTTGATCGCACTAGCGTTAGAGATTTGATTGAGAAGCATCAGCCACTTCAGCAG
>RGUK01000252.1 GCA_010027825.1 bacterium | reverse complement strand
ATCGTCATTAACTGCGCTGGACTAGGCGCTGGCAAACTGATGCATGACACGAGTATGGTCCCAGCGCAGGGGCACCTAGTGCACCTGATCAACCAGCCACCGGAAGCACTACGTTACCTGTTGATGCTGGAACGGGAAAAAAAACATACGGGCACAGGTTTTCAGGTAAAGCGCTCCGTGTACCTAGCACCACGCCACCATCTTGATAACCCCCATGGGCAGCACGCCCTGCTGGGCGCTACATCGATTAGAGGGGCTGATGAAACAACCCCTCACCCCGAAGAATTTGAACGCGTACTTGAACAAGCACACGCCTATTTTTATGGACGCTAAGCTCTCTTGCTAAAAATCCCAACCTGCGCTGCTACCAAAGCGCTTGCGCCGATAATCAAGAAGAAAAGCGGCAAGCGATGTACCGTGCCGTTATGCAGCACGGCCATCAAACCCGTAAAGGCGGCGATCCAGAGGTAGTAGTAAAGACCAAAGAGTGAGGCAGCAGTACCAGCCATTTGTTTGTAAGGCTCCAGCGCGGTGCCAAGCACGTTGGGAATGATGAGCATAACACTGGTCATCACCCCTGCGGTGCACAACGCGCTCAAAGGCAGCAAGGTTGCTGCATCCACCAGCAACGTTGCTCCGTAGAAGAGCAGAGCTGCGCTTATCATCAACATGATACCGGTGCGGATGAGCGACTCTGCACGAAAACCTCGCCCATGGCCCCACCGCGACAGTAGGCTGCCAAGGGCAAGAGGAATCACCGTGCAAAATGAGAAATAACCAAACAAACCCTCCGACACACCAAGCATGTGCTTGAAGAAGAATGGTGCTTCAGCATAGTACCCAAAGAGGATCCCGTTTACGGCGCCTACCAGCACCCCACACGCTAGCAAACGCCTGTCACGAATTACCTGCGGCAAGCAACGCGCAACCAGGCTGAAAAACCGATGATGTCGCCCTGCATCAGGATGCGTCTCGGGCAAGCGTAGGCTCACCACCAGCGCAATAAACCCTGCTAAGAGGACAAGCGCAATAAAAATTGCCCGCCAACCTGCGTAGCTTGCTACCAGGGTACCAAGCACTGGCCCTAAGGCTGGTGCAAACGCCACACCTATCGTAACCGTAGAAAAAAGACGTCCGCGCTCCGCCAACGAGCTGGAATCACGCGCAATTGCCTGACCCAGCACGGAACCGGTGCTAGCGCCAAAGGCTTGCAAGAAGCGCATGATCATGAGCATAGTGATGCTGGAACTAAAGAAACACCCAATGCTGGCTAGCGTGTAAATGCCCAATCCAGCAAGGACGCCAGGACGTCTTCCAATGCGGTCAGAAAGTGTTCCCCACAAAAATACGCCGCAAGCAAACCCCAACAAATAAATAGTTAAGGTGTGCTCAATAGCATTTGCAGTGGTATGAAGCGCAGCAGCAATAGCGGGCAGGGAAGGGGTATAAATAGTTTCGCTCAGTTGGGGCAAGCCAACGATGAGCATGATAATATACAGCGGCACGCGCTGTAAGTGAGCAATGGTCATGCTAATCCTAAGGATACAATAGACAAAATGGGTTACAGACGATAGTGATAGAGGCGCGCGTCAGAAGTATATGCCTAAACCGCCTAAAAACACGCTTAGAAACCGCCAAAACATGGCTTGTCTATCCTTTGCAATAGCACCGTAATCTAAGAGAAGTAACTGTATCACACCCCATTCCTACACGCAACAAGCCGGCTTGTTACTAAAAACTAAAAGCCACCCATCCAGTTGTACAGCCAATCTGGGGTGAGGCGGAGCGCGAGCGCTATCAACGCCCAGCGACGCGGCACATACGCTACCTTATCTTTAGCAACGATCGAGGCATAAATGTCTCTGGCAGCAACGCATGCGGGCACCACCCAATAGGTAAGATTTTCATCCATCGTTGCATCTTTGGTTTGAATGCAGCCAGGGCGGATTTCTGTTACCGCAATGGTAGTAATCCCAGCTTGAGCAAACTTGCTGCGCATGCCTTCAAGAAAGGTGCCCATGAACGCCTTGGATGCGCTGTACGCAGGGCCTACCGCCGTGCCGTGCACTGCGTCAAGCGACGATATTCCCACGATGTGCCCAGCACCCTGCTGCAAAAAGTAGTTGGTTGCAAAATTAAAGGCGGCAGTGCACCCCAATACATTAACTTGAATGGTTTCTTGCAGAGGACTGAATGGGATATATTTGTTCTCAGGCATAATCCCTACAGCAGCCTCAGGCCAAATGCCACTGTTAACGACAATCAAATCCATACCGCCCATATCCACGACAAGCTGCTGCAAGGTTTCATGGATTGTCTCAGTTTGCATAAGGTCTAGGTAGCGTACCCAGCTGCGCGTTGGTAGTTCTTGCTGAAGCGCTTCCAGCAAATCAGTTTTTCTACTGCACAATCCAATTTCATATCCGTGAGCAGCAAGCTCCTTGGCTACCTCGCGACCGATACCGGTGGAAGCCCCCACGACCAGTGCTTTAGGCGCCCCACCAAACGCACTAAGGAACATAGAGCAGTGGAGAATGCCTATAAAAAATACTGCAACTAGACGTACAAAAACCATGACCGCCCCCCGAAAAACCCCTAGGTATCGCTATAGCCCCATAGGTATAACGGTAATAGATGGGCTGAACGGTGGTCAAGACTGTTTAGAAGCGGATAACCCGCTCATGCTGATAGCCGTGGCGATGACATCCGAAGCTACACCAAGCACCGAAAAATGGCCCACATCAGATAGCACGCGCAGCTCTGTTGCAGGCGCCAGCTCATGCGCATCGCGCATGGCAAGAAAAGCCTGACTGCTAATCTGCAGATCGTTTTTGCCAACAATGATATGCAAGGGCAAGGAAATGTGAGCTATCAAAAGGGACTAACACATCCAGCACCTTTAGTGAGTTTAAGAGCAGGTTTTAATTGTAAGGTGGGAGAAAAACAGTTCTTAATCATTCGAGTTCAAAACTTGGGCTTCGCATTCACAGAAAAAAACATAACCTATCAAGTTGATACAGCCATTCAATTCAGTGGATTTGAGGTCAATTCACCTTTGAGTTTGGTTGTAAAAGATGCAGACGTTTTGGCCGGTATTGTGTTTTATGATGGAAGTGGCCGGCAACTTTTTCCTCAATCATTGAATGTGGCATTCAATGAAACAAGATACTGTCATTTTCAATATGCAAGCAATGTTGAGGTTTGCAATGGAATCGATGATAATGATGAGGAGCTAATCTAAAAATTATTAAACAATACTTACTGAAATCAAAATTATTATTTTCACCAAATATTAACTTTTGAGGAGTAAAATTTTTACCTTTAATCCAA
>RGUK01000251.1 GCA_010027825.1 bacterium | reverse complement strand
AACTCCTCAACTCGCCTCTTGCCCTCTTCCACCGCCTGTTTGGAGGCACCTGTCTGCGTAAGCTCCTCTTGGGTACTTGCTAGTTTTGCGTTCGTTTCCTGCAAAGCTGCGGCCATCGCTGCATTGTTGGCGGCAGCTATTTTTGCTATAGCTTCTTTCTGTTCTGCTAACGCCTTGGCAAGCTTGCTTCGCTCATCGGATAGGACTTTAAAAAATTCGCTAAAGCGAGCGGTTATAACCGTCTTACTTTTTTGTTCAATGACATCACGCCCAAGTCCATCAAACCATTCAATGAGCACATACCGAGCTTCGTCAAAAATCTCGCCATCTGTGGAGTCTGCCTTAACCGTTAATTTAGTTCTTCCATTTTTAAGCAAAACTGAAGGATTCCTCCGATATTTCTCGATCAGCGCTTCTCCCAGCAGACCATCCTCGTACTTTTCTTTCTTCTGAACATATTCAATACCAATTGCGTTTAAAATATTGGTAAGATCACCCGGCACGTACGGCACCACACCAAGTGCGGCATTAATCCGCACAATAAAATCATCGAGCTGCGCGTTCCACCACGCCGCAACAGAGTTGGGGGCTGGCGCTGGTTTAATCTTGTCTCCCTTGTACTGCTCGCACAATTCCCGGGCCTGTTTGATAGGCGTAGCCCAGGCAACCCAATTGTTCACCTCCCCGCGGTATTTTCCCTTTTTGTCAGCAACACTCCGAGCCGTTGGGTAAGCAGCAAGCGCACTGTTCGCATCTTTAGTCTTTGCCCTCAACAAAACAGTGTCTGCACTGGCAGCATCAAGCTCTGCATCTGTATCAACCCAGGTCATAAAAGCAACCAACTGGTCTTGCCTTGCCTGATTACCAATCAACCATATGCGAAAGTCTGTAGAGGAAGTGGTATCTTTCAAGAAGTTCATGCGTTCTGCATCATTCGTGGTTCCCGCCGCAGTGTCAATATTATTGGCTATGGTTCCAGCGGCAGTCGCAAGACGCGTAACCTCTGCTTGCGCGTCTTTTTCCTCTGATTCGCGTTTTTGAACCAGGCTTTCAGTTGACTGGGCAGCGATTATGCGATTCCTTGTGCCGTTTACGAGAGCATCGAAAGATCTTTTTTCTTTCGCACCAACTTTCGCCCCTTGTCGATTCAGCTGATCGAGGTAGTCTTGTAACTCCTTTGCAGACAGTGTTGTGCTTCTGAGAGCGGTCTGGATTTTGTCAATATCAGGTAAAGAAAAATTAGGCGGTGCAGCACAAAAAACAGCGCCTAAGGCACAATACAAGCCTATGAAAAAACTAACATGGAACATATTTCCTCCCCAATTTTATCCCTAAAAGCGTATGCTTAGCTGCCCAAACAGCGAATACATGTTGTAAATATTGCGATACTGCATCCATTCATAACTGGAACCAACCGTTGCGTGCCATTGATGCCCTTGAGAAGAGCCCTTAATGCTAACCGCAGCAGACAATTGATTAGTAAGGTATGCTGGCGTAGCAACCGAATCTAGATCCAAATCTTGCATGCTCAACGCAAGGGCCTCATGAGTAGCCGGATCCAAACCAGCACCATTATTAATGCCGATTGCTTGCGAAATATCACCATTCTTAGAGCCAACGTAGACGTCATTTGTTCCTGCGACAAAGATTTCTTTAGCTACAAAAAGTTGCTCAGGCAACAATCCCCCACGTATTTTGACCTTTTCTGCTTCCCGACCAAACACCTTCCAATTCAATCCTATTGAAGCCGCATTTTTATAGGACGCCTCAGCCCCGAGCCCTAGCTGCCCGCTCTGCAGCTGGTTGATATACGCCCGCTGGGTCAGAAAATTTGCTGCTGGCACAACATTATGCGGATTGCGCGCAATATCAACCACCAATAAATAACGGCTCCAGGGTCCCGCCTCGCGAAGATCAAACGTGCGCAGCTGACTGCCAGAAAACTGGATACCGTAAGAAGCATGGCTTTTAAAGCTGCAGGTAAAGTCTTTCCACGCCAGCATTGGCCACTGCAACGATAGGTACGCATCCAAAGCTGTGTGACCATTGCTACCAAGCGCTGGCGCGAACAGATATTCAGGCGAACTCTTTTCTGCAGTTGGTATTTGCAGCCGGACGCCAAACGCCGAGCTTTGGTTCAACATTACACTTGCATCCACAAAGCAATCACCCACCCCGCTGGCCCGCAAACTGCCCTCTTTTATTTTTCCGTAGAGGCGATTAGGATTGTTGAGCGCTTCCACGACAGAAAGTGAGTACTGGGGGCTGACGTGTTGGATCCATACACCCCCTAAATTCAAGATATTAACCGCAGCTCGATTTGCGACCGCATGGCTGATATTGAACTCGCGTAGGTGCATATTGCTGCGCGCTTCACCCACGGGCAAGCCAACTGCAAGGCGCCAGCCCAGAGAGCCAAGGTTGCTTTGATAAGCTGCAAGCAACGTGGCCCCAGCCATTTCAAACGACGGCTTGATGCTAATGGTGCTGGTGTACTGATTTTTGATCAATTGCTCATCATCGGCTCCAAACCCTAATGAGTTAAGCGAATTCTGGCCAACCACTTGTAGCCAGGTAGCAGAAATGTCGCATGGGCCAACAGCATTGGCGCCTTTGACCACCAGGTTGTTTTTGCCGTTGGGCAGGAAATAGCGAGCAAAGGTATTCCCACCGGTAGATGCCTGGTAGAACGCGGTGCTGCTAAACGCAAAGCCGCGCTTGCCATACGGCAGGCGTGATGAAAAGTCGCTCGTGCCAAAGAGCAGCTCAGGCTGCTGGTTGATGGTACGAGGTTGATAAAAAGAACGACCGGTAATGGTTTGCGCCTGGGTGGCGCGTGCAAGAAGCATTGCCAACATCGCGGCAGCTTTTACATAATTTAGGAAGAACTTCATCTACGTTTCCTTGTTATAAAACAACGCAACCTTCACAATGCCCATGATATTTTCAGACGCTACACTCCTTCTGTAACGGCCCGCACGACCTGAGGAACCCATGGACGTCCTGCTTCTATCTGGTTGCGATCAACAAGTGGGATGCCGTTCCAAAAGGTCTGAAAATCGCTGCCGCGTGTGTTTACCACGTTCCGAGCATCACTCAGCTTGCTACCATCACCTCTTAGATAGTAGCCACGCACTGCGCTTTCAGCATTTGCGGTGGTTGCAAGAGGAAGATTTACATTGATAGCCCCTAGTCCTACCAAGGCACCACCACCCATTTGCTCAACTTTAATCCAGTATAAGAAAACATACTGCGCCAGGATTAACGCATAACAATAACGTACCAACTCGCTTTTGGTTGCCGGGGAAAGCGTTAACATCCTGTAGTTTCTCTTTATTGTTAAGCTTTGCGTGGTGGCA
>RGUK01000026.1 GCA_010027825.1 bacterium | reverse complement strand
CGCGTGCCCGAAGCCCTCGACAACTATCCTGGCTCCCAGGACGTCGTCACGGATCCGGAAAGCGGACTTTCACTCGCTCTCAGAGAATGGGTGAACCCGACATTAGGAATCACGAACAGATCCTATATCCTGCTTTTCGGAGTGGGACGCGGATCGACCAGCTCGCTGGTTCGTATCGTCTAAGTTAGTTCCTCAACTGGTGGGGCGGCTGGATCGGGGGGTCCAGCCGCCCTTCCTCTCAAAAAAATGAAGCACCCCCCGCTTGTTTCCATCGCCCTCATCGCCGGCCCCGGCGAGGGGGCGATCTTGCGTAGACTCATCGAATCCGCCCGCGGCCTGTGGGATGAGGTGGTCGTGGTGGCGGCCGTCGGCAAAAACAGCTCCGACGACCTGCGCCAATCGCTCCGAGACGCCGCCGGCGAGGCCGGCGTGTTTGCGGAATACCACAACGCACCGGAGAACGCAGACTGGCCACACATTGATAATTTTGCCGCCGCCAGGAACCAGGCGTTCAGCTTGGCCAAGGGCAAGTACGTCCTGTGGGCGGACTGCGACGACATCTTTGAGGAAGGCCAGGCGGCGTTGCACCGCGCCCAGATTGAGGCGAGGGAAGCCGGCAAGGAGGATTGGGACCTGCTGGTCACCACCTACGACGTGCAAAACAGCGGCATGCGCAACAACCGTCGGGAACGGATCTTCCGCAGGATGACGGACGGCAAGCTGTCCGCCTACTGGGAGCGCCAGATCCACGAACGAGTCAAGCCGGTGGAGGGTGCCAAGATTGGCCTGGCCAATCACCTCCGCATCCTGCACGCGCCCTCCGGGCCGAAGGTCACATCCGCCGAGCGCAACAAGCGAATCATCGCCAGCCGGCTGCAGGGCATCGGGATGGAATGGTACTACCTATGCCAAGAGCATTTTCTAAAAAACCAGTATCAGGATGCCATTGGCCCGTGCCTGCTGGCACTGGAGCACGCCGACGTGGGCGGCACGGAAAAATACCAGCTCCATGTGCAGGCATCCATGATGCTGGCGGACCGCGCCAAGCGTCTGGACCATATCGGCAAGGCCATCACGCTTTCCCCGATGCGCCGGGAGGCCCACGGCCTGCTCGCTACCGACCGGATGGATCACGGGGATTTCGCCACGGCCTACCATATTTTGAAGCAGGTGGACGCCATGCCGTCCACGCAGGACTGGAATCAGGAGAATCGCTGGTACAAGCACCTGCCGCGCCAGCTGATGGCGCAGTGCCTGCGGGCGCTGGGACAGCACGAGGATGCCAACAAGCTGGTGCGGGACGGCTTCCGCGGAGCCTGGGGCCGGATCACCGTCATCCACGCGGGAGAGCCGGACGACTGCCTTAAATCCATGGCGCTCTACACGGACTGCGCCGACGCATCCAACGGTATCCAGCACCTTCTGCTAACCCAGAAAGGCCACAAGATTGCGGACCGGCTGCACATCGTGCAGAGCGCCGGGGATGCCATCAGCGAGGCTCTGGGCGACGTCATTCTCACGGTAAAGGCCAAGGACGCACCGCTACCCGGCCTGCGCTGGGATGCGGCTTTGCTGGAGGAGGGCACCGTTCCGTCGGGGGCGGAGCGGTTGCCGAATCCCGTGGATAAAAAGAACCAGGTGTTTATCGGCCTGACCACCACGCCGAAACGGATCCACACCGTCCTGCCCACCATCCAGAGCCTGCTGGCCCAATCCATGCCGGCGGACGAGATCATCCTGTCCGTAGCCGAAAAGCTGGCCCGCACGGGAGAACGATTCCCGGAGATTCCGGCCGAGCTGCAAAAGCTGGCGGATGAAGGCAAGATCACCATTTACCGCAGCCGAGATCACGGCCCGGCGACCAAGTTTGTCGGCGCAGCCTGGGGGGCGGACGAGGCCGGAGCGCAGGACGACTTTGTTATCTGGTGCGATGACGACATCCTCTACAGCCCGCGAATGGTGCAGACGCTGGTGGAAAACTGTCCGGACAAGGCGGCGCTGGGCTTGTGCGGATTTTTTATGACTGGGCCCAAGGGCTACGCCATTGCACCCGATCACCTCGGCCACGCGGAGATTCTGGAGGGCTTTGGCGCGATCGCCTGCCGGCTCAAAGACATGCCGGACATGGCCAAGTTTCCCAGCATGACGCCCAAGGAGTTTGCCCAGCTGGACGACAGGGGCCGGGCTCGGTTCATGGCGGACGATTTCGTCATGTCCCACGCCCTACGGGAAAAGGGGACCAAGACGCTGGTCTGCAACACGCCGGATTTTAACCGATCCAACGGCATCCGGATCCGCCCGGAAGGGCTGGGCGAGGATGCCCTGCAAAACAACAAGGGCACGGGCGGAAACCTGGCCGCCTACAGCCTGCTGAAGGGATGACCAAGACGCTGACGATTTCCGCCCACCGGCGGCCGGACTATTTTGCCCAGGTTGTCGAGGCGCTGGAGCGGTGCGACGGCGCCAGCGAGTACCGCGTGACGGCCGTGCTGGATCCGTCCGATTGCACCGATCAGCTTTCCTACATTGCCAAAAGCCACGGGATCACCGTCCACATCCCGGCGCATCATCTGGGCTGCGGGGCGGCCATCCGTTACTGCATGGAGCTGGGCTTTGAGGCGTCTGAATATCACATTCACCTAGAGGACGACACCGTCCCCAGCCGGGACGCTTTGCGCTGGTTTGAGTGGGCCGGCCGAAACGCCAGCCCGATGACGCTGACCGTCTCCGGTTACAATCAGAACGGCGGCGATTCCGATCCGTCCGCGGCTTACTTCCGCCACTGGTTCACGCCCTGGGGCTGGGCCACTTGGCGGGAGCACTGGGAAAAATATCTTTTGCCAGCATGGGACACGTCTTTCTGGGACGGCGGGGTGCAGCGGATCCGGGACAACCTGGGAATGGGCGAGATGTTCCCCCGCGTCAGCCGGATCCAGAACATCGGCGCCACCCGCGGGGCTTTCTGCCCCAGCGAGGATTTTCACCGGGAAAACCACCACGCCACCCGCGTGGCCAGGCCGGATGAGGCCGTGGAGCGCTGGATTCTGGCATGAAGATCGCCTGGCTTACCGCGCACCGGGCCTCCGGAGAACAGCTTTTCCGCCGCAAGGAAATATCCGGATGGATCGCCAACATTCGGGCCGTGATGCGGGCTAACCCTGGGTGCCTCTACCGTATCTACGTGGCGGAGCAGGCGGACAACAAGGGCTGGAACCGCGGGCTCCTCTACAATGCCTGCTACCAGCAGGCGGCCTTGGACGACCGAAACGCCCTTTTTGTCCATTGCAACACGGACTACCGCATCCCGGAGGAGCCGTTGCCCGACGAGTTTTTCTACCACGGCGAGGGATTTCTGGAGCTGCACGGCTACCCGGAGGGCTTGGCCTCGTGCTGCGCCTTCTATGCGGCGGCCTATGAAAAATGCAACGGCTTCCCCAGCGATCTGCGCGGATGGGGAGGGGAGGACGTGGCCATCCGCAAACGGATGGAAATCACGCAAATTCCAACAAAACGGCCCGACCATCTCTACAATAAATGGCTCAAGGAACATTCCGACCACCCGCGGGACATGCAGCACAACCCGGCCAACCTTGAAAAAGGCTGTGCCGTCACCTCCGAGACGCTGTGGGACAACGGGCTTGGGCGGCTGGCCTATGAGGTGGAATCCGTCCGGACGGACGGGGATGTCGTTTGGACAAGGATTTTGACATAAGCCCTTCCGCGTGACCGAGCTGGACAGCCTGATGACCGCCGGCCTTTCCGACATGATGGCCGGCGCCGGATCCGTGACCGCCTCTATCGGAGGCACCACCGTCACCGGCATTTACACACCCGGCGAAAAGAGCGGGGAGCTGGGCATCGGCGGCCTAGTCACGCCCGCCCCGGCGGAGTTTGTCTACCAGGCCACGGCCGCCAGCGCCCCGTCACTCCTTGGCACGATCAGCGTTGCCAACGCCACCAAGCGCGTGATGAGCACCCAGGAGGATGGCGGACTGATCACCGTCACCCTAGGCAATCCTGAGGACGTGCGATGAGCCTGCGCCTTTCGTTTGAAAGCAAGCTGGCGGACTACTTAACCACTGCCAGCCCGTCCAAGCCGTCCGCCCTGCAGGTGCAAGCCGCCCATAAAATCACGGATCTGGAGATGCCCGCCCTCGTCATCCACGCGGAAAGCGCGGAGACCATGGAGGAGGGGATTCAGACCAACACCCGCAAGATCACCGTGCAGGCCAGCGTGATGACGCCCATCCAGGAGACGGCCACCGTGGCCAGCCACACCGCCGCTTTTCTATGGGCGGAGGCCCGGCTGAAGGATCGTGCCGCCATGATCTCCGGCATCACCGCCGGGGTCACCATCCTGGGCAGCCACATCCAAGCCGAGCGGACGGAGACCAACGAGCGGGCCATGGCCGACAGCCTGACCGCCATCTTTTACGTGGATCCAGTCTGACGCTGGCGGTTGACAAAAAACGGAAAACCAAATGCCCTACACCTACGGCACACCCGCCAGCACCACTCTTTCGGAGACAGTCGCCACCAGTTTTGAGCGCCTTTTTGTGCAGGGCGCGGACGGGGCGGTGAAACAAGGCTTCAAAAAGTACGCCCAAGGCGAAAAGCGCGTGGAAACGTACAGCACCACGCTGCCCACGCTGGCCAGCGGCACGATGAGCAACGGCGCGGTCGTGGGTTACGAGTATCGCGAAACCAACACGGACGAGCCCCGCGTGACGGAAACGCAGCTGTCCTGGGGCACGATTCCGTAAGGAGTAGACCATGGCCGTAGGCACCACCATTTCCATCAGCGGGCTCGTCGTCACCAACGCGACGCTCACCGGCACCGTGGATCAGCTGATCACCGAAAGCGGCACGGCCAACACCGTCCCACCCGTCAAGGAAGCCTACAACGACCGCGTGGAAGCCAGCATCGAGGGGATCGACGATGGCTACACCGCCACCAACACTTTCACCGCCAAGGGGCTAACCTTCCAGACCACCAGCGTGGAGCGCCGCCGCACGCTGGGTGACGTGGCCAAGGTTTCGCTGCGCGGCATCAATTACCCGGATCTGACCTAAGCCCTCCGGGCCCCACCGCCGTGGCCCTGGACAAACTGTTTTCCGAAAGCCTGGTCAACCGGGACGACCACGTCGTCCTGGGCGTCCGCTTGCAGCCTTTGTCCCTCTGGCACGCCACGCTGCTGGAGCTGATCGACAGCCCGCTGTGGCACGGCAAGAGCGGCGTCACCATGACCGATCTGCGCCTGGCCGTTTCGATTTGTTCGGGCAAGTGGCCGGAGTACCGCATCCCGCAGGGTTTTCCTCTGATGCTGTGGGCGCTCAGGACGCGCAAGTGCAAGCTGGCCGTGGAGGCAGCCAAGTTTTCCGCCTACATCCGGGATTTCCACGCCCCGCCGATGCTGTGGGAAAAGGAGCAGAAGGAGCGGCCCAAGGGGCCGGAGCTGTGTCCGTTGCCCCAGCCGCTGGACGTGGTGGCGTGGCTGGTGCGACACGGCTTTGGCGAGGACAGGAGCTGGACGATGCCGATCGGCCTGGCCCACTGGTACTACGTGGCCATCGCCAAACAGCGGGGGGCGGAGGTGGAACTGGTGAGCCCGGGCGAGCAGGAGGCGATTGAGCAGGTGAAGCGCCGGCGGGTGATGCAAAGGGCTGGTTGATGGCGGGCACGTTCATGCAAATCGACGACCGCGCTTTTAAGAGAGCGCTGCTGCGTTTTTACGTGTCTCAAAAAAAGTCGTGGCCGCAAGTTTTGCGAGCCCAGGGGAGGCTGATTTCAGTCAACCTTGCCTATCAAACCCAACCCTTTGGGAATGAATTAGGCCGAGCTCAGGGGGAGGGTAAAACAAAAGCAGACATCCTAAGGGTGTATGCAGCACCGGGGCAGGTTTATCAGGAAATTGAAAAACAGAGCGCGGCCAACGCCAAGGCTTTTTGGAGCATTATGCAAAGCCGAAAGTTCCAAAGTGCTAAAACTTTTCTTTCAAGGCTTGGCCTTGAAAAATTTGCTCAAGCCGAGGTTGGCTTAATGGATGACGGCCAGTCTCACCAGGCCGCAAAAGCGGCGATCCCAACCCGGCCCAGAATTAAAAAATCTCAAAAAATCACTCGCATCGTTACCAATCCAAACCGTCTAAATGTTTTTCTAAAAAAAATTGCTACACGAGTGGGCATGGCGAAAAGCGGATGGGCGGCCTGCGCAAAGATTCTTGGAGGAACCAGGGGGATACCGCAGTGGGTCACTCGGCATGCAAATAAAATGGGCAAGGGCTATGTGATGGATTTTACCTCACAAAAAAACCCTTACCTTATTATGATCAATCAAATCCCGTGGGTGGACAAGTGCTTGAACCAAGGGCAGATGCAACGCGCCCTTGACATACAAACGCAAAAAATGATGACGGCGATCGACATAGCCATGTCCAAAGACGCCAAGGCAATGGGCTTTTAATTTATGGCCGAGCTGAAAGCCAAAATCGGGCTGGAGACAAACGCCTTTGAAACCGGGCTAGCCCGACTGCAGGGCAAGGCCACCACCTTTGCCAAGGGGCTGGGGGCTGCATTTGTTGGGGCGTTTGCCTTTGAAAGGCTAATTTCGGGATTTTCAGCTGCTATTGAGAAAGGCGATCAGCTTCAGGATATTGCTGAAAAATTCGGCCTTAGTGCCAGCAAGTTGCAGATGCTGGGAAATGCGGCATCTGTTTATGGTTCAAGCCTTGAAAACGTGTCCATGGGTTTGAACAAGTTGTCTCTGGCGCAACAAAGAGCGGTGTCGGGCGACGAAACGCTGCAAAAAACCTTTCGCGAGGTCGGCATTTCAATGGACAAACTTAAAACGATGGGGCCGGAGGACGTCTTCCTTGCGATTGCGGATAGTTTTGCCAGCGGAGCCAATGATGGGCGCCAGTTTCTAATAGTTAACGAGCTGCTGGGCAAGGCGCAGACGGATCTCATCAAGGTAATGAACCAAGGTTCGGCCGCGATTATTGAGCAAGGCACATCCATCGGAGTCTGGGGTGACGAAACGATTGCTCGGCTTTCTGCGGCGTCCGATGCCATTAAGACATTACAAAACTTATGGACTGTGGCTTTTGGGGCCATTGCGGCCAGCATTATCAAAGCAGCCGCTGCACTCTCCAGCTTTCTTGGGCTAACCAGCATTAGTCAGATTCTTACGCCTTCGCCTATTGCAAAAATTGAGGACGGAAAGCCTGGAGGCAAAACCGAGGCGCAATCAAAAAATGAAGATAAAATCAGCGAAAATCTCCGCAAGCAGCTGGATCTGGAAAATAAGATCGCCGAAAAGGAAATGACCCAGGAGCAGGTGGCCCAGCGCCTTTTGGCCACCTACTCCGCCTTGGCCTCGCAAAAAAAATTGGTTGAGTCCTTTAAGACTGAAGAAGGCGATATTCAAGCCAGCGCCATCGGGGTGGAAATGGCGCAGATCAAAGACCGCCTGTCCGGGATGAGCGGAGCGTCAGGCTCCATGCAGGTGCTGGCCGATTCGCTTCAGCAGGTGGGGGGAGGCAGCCGCTTTGCCCAGGTGGGCGGAAACGAGACCAAAGACTACTTGCGAGCCATCAAGGACAGCAGTGCCATCACGGCCAAGGCGTTGACGGAAATTAAGGGTGTGAACCGTGGTGACGTGACACCCGTCGGAGCCCAATAACCATGTCCTACTACGAACAGCCAGGCCGGACAACGACGATCGACAAGGACGGAAAGCAGCTTATCACCGTTACCTTTATTGGATCGGAGCAGGCTCCAGAGCCATCCGGGATTACCGGAACCTTGCGCTCAAAGACAGTGACCAAGGACGTGGCCGGACAGGTCCGCACCCAGTACCAGTACGAAACCGATGCCGGATCGGATCCCGGGGTCGGATTTCAAGCCGTACAGGTGGAGGTGGTTTCCGCCGTGCGCACCGTGCCGATTGAGGCACATCCAAATTTTGGCGGCGAGGGCAGGGGAAGTTTTGTCACGGCTGCCGGAAAAAAAATTATCAAAGACGCGGTCAGCGTTCCGGACAAAAAGTTTTCCGATATTGAGGATCAAATCAGAGAGTCAGGATCTAAAACAGATCGTGCCCGCAGCCTTTATGGCTACCTGATGGATGGCATCACCAGCTACTACGAGCCCTCCCTCGTCATCCGCAAAACCTACCAAGCCTCCAGCCCGCCGTCCGCCGGGCAGGTTGGCAAGATTGCCAACCCTGGCGTAAGCGTTCCGGGTGTGCCAAAAAAAGCCACTTTCCTCTTGGTCAATGTCTCGTCCCGCGGCCAGTCCGGTGCCTACACCGTGACGGAAGAATACGAAATGAGCGGTGAAAGCGGATGGGATACTTTTCTCTACGGTCCTTGACATTGAACCCGCACAAGTAATCCCATGCCCCGCTATTACGTAGATTTAGACAACAACCGCCTCGTCACGGGGCCGCAATCCACCCAGCTGGCATCCACGCCAAAGCTCTATCAGGGTGATAAGCCAGTCCTGGACGTGGAGCTGCTTACCCGCACCAACGGGGTGCTGGGTTACTACACCAGCACCGCCAGCGCCATCAATGCGCGGGTGGGCACGCTGGGCGGATCTGCCGTGGCCTCTGCGCTTACGCTTTCCACCGTCACCTTGTCCATCACCGCCACGGCCACGGCTGGTCTCGCCAGCCCGATAACGGCTACTGGCACGGCTACGCTATTGGGATCCATCACAGCTACGGCTACGGCTGGAGTAAACAACCCATCCGTCATCACCATTACGCCTACCGTAACCACCTGGGCATCGGCGGTGGTTTGCGCCTTCCTTGGGCAGGAGGCCATTGCTCCGGTGATTCAGTACAGCCTTACGCCGTCTCAGGACAAGTATCTCGACGTGGTGGAGGCTGGCACTCCCTATGATGCCAGCACCAGCGTCTTTGCCACTATTACCACCGCTAACCAGACACTTAACGACATTCTTGTTTTTTCAGTTCCAAAATCAGCCGTTTCCGGAGCGGCACAGGTTTCAATCGTCCGGGCAACCACCACGGCGGGCATCTGGAACAACTCCGACGCAATTTTGCAGCTGGTACAGACCACCACCGGTACGCCCAACAGCGGCACGAACTGGGGTTTTCAAACCACCACGACCAACAATGCGCTGGTGGTAAACTCCTCGGCCGGATTCCTGACGAATTTTGGCAGCTGGGTCAATGCGTCCTCAGTCACTGCCAATACCCATGTAAATCTTCTTAACGGAAACTACGCCCAAGACTCCTCCAACTATTATTTTTCGGTGGCTCAACCCGTCACATCATCCTACAGCTACACGCTGTTTATTGCGGAAAGCAGCAACAATTCGTGGAGCTCCACCACGTCCCTCTCTTTTACAAATTCATTCAATGATGCAAACAAGCGGGTGTACGTCGGGGCTATTAACGCGGAAGGAGTAAGCTCAGGTTCAACCTATCTTTCACTGACCAGCAAAAATAGCCTGATCAACCTATATCTCGCAAAGACTACCGTTGGCTTGAATACCATTTCCGCAATCGAAGACATCAATTTTTCGCCCAGCTATATTCCAAACTTTTCCGGTGCCGGCTATTCTTTTACGTGGACCGGAAACATCAACGATAACTCATACAAAATCTTCACCTATCTCTCGCTGATTGGTGATGGCAAGCCCCTTACGACTACCGTCACTGCCGCCGGGCCAAGCACCTATTCCGGAGACGATGTCTCCCTCCTTTTTGAGACCATGCCTGACGGCCGAAAGCAGATTACGGGCGGCTCCATCGATATGGCATCCTACAAGCATCAGCCGCACCTAGCCCTCCCCAAAACCGGCACGGTCAGCATCTATCCGGAAAAAGCCTACCCAAATCGCCGCGTCGCCAGGTTGGAAATATCCTCGTGTGGTTCCCAGTACCTATCCGTGCCAAGCGTCATTATTTCAGAGCCGGATGATGAAAACGGTATTTGCGCCAAGGCCACCGCGTCCCTTTCTGCGGGAAAAATTTCTGGGGTTACCATCACCGAGCCAGGCTCAGGATACACCCAAACGCCCGATGTCTTTGTGCTGCCGCAAGCGGAAGCCATGAAAAGCGCGGCGCCACGAAGCGTAACCAGCGTGGTGACGGCGGTGGATCGCCGGCTGGTGCTGGCGCTGGGGTCTGGCGTAACTATTTCTGACAACAGCTGGTGCATGCTGTCCGGGTTGGGGAAGGCGGATGGCCTGGCCTATGTGGTCACCGTGGCCACCGGGGGAACACAAACCACCCTAAAGTTTCCGTTTGACCTTGGCTCGGTCACCACCACTGCGGCCGCCACGTTGGCTCCATTGATTCCATACGTTCGCGTGACCGGAGCCACAATCACCGGAACGGATGCCAGCTTCATGCCGGGCTCCACCATTCCCGTCAGCTTTTCCAGCCCCTCCTGCGGCGATACGGACGCCGTGGCCAATTTTAGTGTTTTAAATAGCGGAGCGCTTGCCCTTTCCACCATCCCAACGCCTGGATTTGCCCAGAGCTTTAGCGTGGCCACCCTGACCGCCTATAAAAAAATAACCGGCCTTACCGTCACTTGCGCCGGGGCTGGGTACTGGACGTCTTTGCCGGCCATCACCGTGGACAACGGAACCTATGTGGCAACCGCTCCAGGCGCCATCCCGGCCTCCGTCACCGCATCGCTCAACGGCACCGGCGGGATTGTCCTTACCATCACTAGCGCCGGTTACGGCTACACCAGCGCCCCCACCGTCAGCATTTCCGCGCCCAATGGCGGCGATGGCGTGCGCAAGGTCACCCTGGGCACATCCGGGGTGGGTTATTCCGACGGAACCTTTGCCTGCTCCGTGGCCACCGCCCCGGCGGGTGGCGCCACTGCCGTCATCAATTTTGTTAAAAGCGGCACCAGCCAAGGCTTTGTCGTGGCCGATCCCGGCCGCGGCTACACCAGCGCTCCGGCCGTCACCGTGGCGGCGCCGGATCTTGGCGGGCAAGTCAGCAGCTTCACCATCACCTCTGCCGGGGCTGGGTATTCCGATGCCCCATCCATCACCATTACAGGAGGTGGTGGATCTGGCGCGTCCGCCGCCGCCATCCTTACCAACGGCACCGTCACATCCATCAGCCTGACCAGTGCAGGATCCGGCTACACCAACTCACCCAGCCTGATATTTTCAGCTCCGCCCGCCAGCGTTTACTACTCCAAGCAGATCGACCTTTCCAGCGCATCCGCTGGCCCAGCTTCCCCTGACCGTTGTCGCCAAAGTCTCCTAAAGGGAGGGTCCCGTGCCCAACGAGAAGCCCGACAGCTTCCAGTGCGGTTCCTTTGAGGTGGCCCGCAATCCGGACGTCAGGCAATTCGTCGACAAGCTGAACCGCCTTCGCGAAGCCGTCGACGCCTGCCGTTTGCAGGACGGCGTTGGATACACGGTGTCTCGCTCCACTAATGGAACCGTTTTGTCCATCAAGCCCTCCACTGGTGGAACGGTTGTGGCGGAAAGGGATCATCAGTTTAAGGTTTCCGTTCGCACAAAGGACGGACAGACGCAGTTCCGCGTTTTTAGGGAAAGTTTTTTGTTCTGGACCACGGGCGGAGCCATCGGCCCTGAGACCATTGGCGGGCTGGATCAGTGGCTGGAAACTCCGCTCCCTACCGATGTTCGCCTGCGGGTGCGCCATAATAATTCTTTTGATTTTGTGTCCGCCGTCGTGGAGGCAAGCAACCTTCCCATCTACGCTCCCAACGAAACATCCATCCAGCTGGCCAGAATCAATGAATCGAAAAGGGTCGTGCAGTCCGTCTTTTCCTTTGTGCGCGCACGTAACGCCTGCCTAAACGGCGCGCCTGCCATCGTGCTGGATACACAGTTTGTTTTTTAGCCATGGGTTTTTTGCATTTGACCGGATCCGGGTGGTTTCCGGTTGTGGGACAGAAAACCCGCCCCGCCACAGGCAGGGGAACGGATTACCCGGCGCAAGTGCCGCTTTCCAAAGCGATGGCATGGTACTGGAACACCTCCGCCTGGGCCGTCCGCGTGCGCCACAGCCTCATGGCCACCCGACAGGGTGCCCCAGGAGCTGGCAACGTCATTTCCTACTCTGAGGAAATTGAGGAATTTCCGGAAAGGGTTTCTTGGAGGAGGCCTGTTTTAAACCCGGTGGAAAACGTCTGCTTTGGAGATGGGAAGGTTTTACAGGTGAGCTATAAAATCAGAACCAGCACCGTTGTGGCCGATGAGCCGGCTGTTTTTTCGCAAGCAAATCGCCGGGTGGCGATTTACTTTTTAAGAGGAGCCAGCTCCTTGGCTGGGCATTTTTGGGTGGATCAGGCCGGGCTGGTTTTATGGCCACGGCTGGTGGCCGAGGATGCCCTTGGGACAGCTTTCCAGGGAAACTTGGGCCAAAATGCCAGTCAGCTTGCGGATGCCAGCACCTTAATGGTCGATGGCGTCAGCCTTCCGATCACTTACGCCGAAATCCCATTTGAATACCTTGGGCAAGAGTACGGCGTCAGTGGCGCCATTCACCTGGAAATTAATCCTGTTGGCTTTTGACAACAAAAGCTCTCCGTAACCCCATGCCCGCGCCCACCTACAATATCACCATTGAGCAGGGGGCGGACTGGACCCGGGATTTGTTCCTTACCACCGCCACTCAAGGTGCGATCGACGTCTCCGGCCGGACCTTTAAGGCCGAGATCCGCCAGTACCCCAGCGGAACGGTTGCGACCGCCATCGCCTGCAGCGTGGTGAGCGCGGCCGGCGGGCAGGTGCGGATGAGCGTCACCAGCGCCGCCAGCCTGCTCGTACCCACCGCCGGGGCAAAGTGGGATTTGTTTATGAATAACTCCGGCAATGTGACCAAGCTCCTGACCGGAGACGTGACACTAAAGCCAAGGATTACCGTACTATGAGTAACATTTATCTAAGCCTTACCGAGACGCCTGCCGTTGTCACACTGAGCCAGCCCGTGATCGGCAGCTCCGTGGCCGCCAGCGTCACCGTGGCCAACGTGGTAAGCGTGAACGTGGTGACGATGCCGCCGATCAGCGTTTCCGGCGGGCTGACCAACGCCGAGCTGCGCGCCAGTGCTGTAACCGTGGCTTTGGACGCCAACAGCCTGGCGGCCTTGGAGAGCGTGACGGTGACCGTGGGCAACGTGACGATCGGCAGCAGCATCTCCGTTTCCAACTTTCCGGCAACTCAGGTGGTGAGCGTCAGCAACCTTCCGGCTAGCCAGGTTGTCTCTATCTCAAACTTCCCCTCCACCCAGACCATCTCCGGTACGGTCACCGTTGGCAACTCCGTCACGATTGCGGGGACAGTTACCGCTAATCCAACTGGCACTCAAACCATTGCAGGGACGGTGACGGCGAATGTGTTTGGCTACGATGCAAGCGGCGCGGCTATAAGGCAAATTCCAGTCGCAGTTTGCGATGATGGAGTTCAAGCTATCGATTTAGCCGTGCCAGCCTTGGTTTCAAATGTTTCTGGTGCTGTAAATAGCCTTAACCCTCTCTCCATCTCCGGCACGGTCACGGCGAATGTCATAGGAACAAAAACTTTTATTGATAACAACGCAGTAACAGTTTCCGGCTTTTTAACAGTTGGTGGATGGGATGATGCAAATAGTCAATATACTCCGCTACGAGTTAATGATGGAGGAAGTGGAGTCCGAGCCGTTCCTGATCCTTTTGACCAAAACCCATTCCCCATCTCCGGCACGGTCACGGCGAACTCAGCACAAGCTGTTTCAATCGTAAATTCAACAACAATTACAAAAGCAGATGCAAAATTTAATCTTATTGCTGGGGCAAATAATACATCTGACTTTTCGACAACCTACAATATTACTCCTCTTGATATAGATATTAAGGGAGTTGCTTTTGTTGATGGGAAAACGGTTTCTCATAGAAGTTCATGCGTCACAAACCACCCTGATCTTGGCACTATTGCGTGGCAGGCAACTTTGGTTAAATCAACCGTCACCGTTGGCAACTCCGTCACCATCGGCTCTCTCCCTGTCCAGCTTTCCACCACTACCATTGGCGGGACGGCTCGGCTTAATGTCACTCTTTCCTCCGCCACCACACTGGGGGCGACCGTGCCCAGCTACGGCAACCTCTACGGCGGATCGGACGGCACAAACTTCCGCGCCATCAATGTGGACAGCTCCGGCCGCACCGTCGTCACCGGCTCCGTCAGCGTGGCGAACCTGCCATCCACCCAGACCGTGGCGGGAACCGTCACGGCTAACAGCTCCAACGGCACGCTGACCACCCGCTTTGGCACGCCGACGACCGCCTCTACCGCATTTCTTACCACGGCCGTCACCAACACTTCTCGCAAATATCTTCTAATCCAAAACGTCACCACCCAGAGCAACGTCATCACCGTGGGCGTGGGTTTCGTTCCCACCACCACCCAAGGCATCCAGCTGACGGCAGGGGCCGGCATCACCTTTGAATCCTCCTACATCCCCACCGGGGCCGTGTGGGTGCTCTCCAGCGTGACCGCCTCTAACTACACGATTCTGGAGGCATAAGGTATGCCCTTCTTCGGCGGCGGCGGGAGTGCGGCGAGCAACATGGTCGGTGCGACCAGCTCAGCCGCAGGCACGGCAGGCTTGGTTCCCGCTCCTGCGGCGGGGGATCAGGAAAGATTTTTAACAGGCGGGGCAATTTTTGATAACGACTTTCTTCCAAATAATTCAAGCCCAGCATACGACACGACTCCGGCATATTTTATCACAGGTGTTCCATCAACTTTTGCAACTGGATACAGCAATGTTATTTATCTTTTGCCGCTTTTCATTCCAAAGAGAATAGCCAATCCAACAATTTATTTTAGGTGTACTGGTCATTCGGTTTCTGGAACACAAGGGGTTAAAGCACTTATTTACTCAAATTCGGGATCATTGCCATATAGTCTTTTGTATAATTCTGGAGAAATAGTTATAGCTCAGGCGGCGGCAAATTACACGCATACAACATCCAGCCTAACGCTTACCCGTGGTATATATTGGGCGGGACTCGTTAGGAGCGCAACAAACATGGGAATGCTTTCCATTTCTCAGGGAACAAATGCTGTTTTTAATTTAATTTTTGGCATGACGGAAGACACATCGTTTGGGAGAATAACGATTGGCCACGATTCATCGTACACCACGCCAGCCTCAACCCTGCCTACTGCAATTCGGGCGCAAAATACTGGCTCCGCCACTGGATACTTGGCCTTAAAAAGCAATGAAGCGATTTGGGTGGGCATACGATGAAATATCTTTGCTTTATCAACGGAGTAAAGGTGGATGAGCGTTCTATTGAAGAAACTCAAACACAAAACATTGATCGAATTAGACAGCTTGCAAGTCACGCCATCCAATCCGCCGGCCTTGACGAAGCCACCCAGCAAAACGCCGCTCTTGGCATCTACCAGCCAGAGCGTTGCGAGGCCATCAAGTCCTACATCGCCGCTTGCCGAAACGAATACCTTCGGTGCAAGGAGCTGATCCTCGCCGCCAAAACCAACGACGAGGCCGATGCCGTTCAATTCCTCGCCCCGCCCGTGCCGGAGAATTTATGACCTCCACCTGGTCGGAGCTGATGAGCATCCTGCGCTGGATGGAGCAAGAGGGGCTTGTTGAATTGTATTACGACGAGGACGGCCGGGAGTGCGTCCGCATCACTCCGGAAGGCGAAAAGTTTGAGTTTTCCACGTAAACGATTCACCATGCCTCCCAAAAACCTTTCGGCCGACATCCACGGCCTGGACAAACGTATCACCACGATTGAAACCAACCAGCGTTGGATCATGGAGCAGATGACGGAAATCAAAGACCTCCTCAAAACCAAGCTGACCCACCTAGACAAGACCGTCTCCGAGCTGGAGGCCGACGCCCACTCGCTGAAAACCAAGCTCTGGCTCGCTTGGGTGGTGCTGACGGCCGCCGTCTCCACGGCCTCCACCTTGTTTGCCCGTAAGCTCGGCCTTTGACATGCCCGTAGGGGCATGGACGTAACCTCCTTAATCTCAAACATCGTTAGCAACTGGCAGGCATATCTCGGCGTCATCACCGCCGTGTTGGGCGCGGCCATCGCCGTGGCCACCGTGATCCCCGGTGACGAGCCGGAACGCACCCTGCAAAAGATCGTCGACTTCATCGCGCAAATCTCCCGCAAGTAAGGGGAGTGGAAGTGATCACCGGTGCCCTTACCGTCCTCGGCACCCTTCTGGCCCTGGTGCTTTGGTGGTTGCAAAACCGTGGCAAGAACCGGCACGAGTACCGCGATGCCGTCATCGAGGCCGAGCGCCGCAAGCGCGATCAAAAGATTG
>RGUK01000250.1 GCA_010027825.1 bacterium | reverse complement strand
ATTTCCGTCTCTTTTTTCTTGTGCATCTGATCGGTTTTTTCAATAAACTGATCGGTGATTTTTTGCAACACGTCGTTCAGTTTTTTGCAGAAATCTTCAGAGACAAGTTTTTTCTTTTCCGCATCGCGCACTTCATTTTGGAAGTCTTTGCGGACATTACGGATGCCGACCTTGGCCTCTTCTGTTTTTTTGCCAAGCAATTTGACCAACTCATCGCGGCGTGAAGCGCTCATCTGTGGCAGCTGTAAGCGGATGATATTGCCATCGTTGGCTGGCGTTAACCCAAGCTCAGATGCAGCAATCGCTTTTTCAATGTCAGCAATAATGCTTTTATCCCAAGGCTGTACGGTCAGCAGACGCGCGTCAGGTGCAGCAAGCGTAGCGAGCTCGCGCAGGCTCATCATTTGGCCGTAGACATCAACTTTGATGTTTTCTAGCAGCGCTACCGAGGCACGGCCCGTGCGGACGGCCGCCAGCTCGCGTTCGTAGTGCTTGAGTGGCTTGTCCATGTGCTCTTTGAGCAAGGTTTCAAAACTTTTTACGTCGCCTTCTTGAAATGCAATATCAATCATGAGTTGTTCTTTCAGTTAGTAATCGTACTGCCGTAGTTCGGTTCTTGCAGGGCGCGCATGATGCCATCCGCAGCATGGAGGCAAACTACCTTAATGGCAAGATTGTTTTCCTGTGCCAGCACAAGCGCAGTGGCGTCCATAATGCCTAAGCGCTGGTGTAGGGCGTCGGCATACTGAACGCGTTCTAGCCGCACTGCATCAGCGTGCTTGCGTGGATCTTTATCGTAAACACCATCTACATTAGTGGCTTTAATAACGGTTGTTGCACCAACCTGCAGCGCGCGGATAATCGCCGCTGTGTCGGTTGTTACAAACGGTGCACCGGTGCCACCAACGAAGATGAGCGGCCTGCCGTCTGCCTGTGCTCGGGCAATGGTTGTTGGTTCGATTGCTTCAGCAGCTCCATAAATTCTATGGGGTGCGACAACAAGCGCATCAAGTCCCTCTTGCACCATGAGTTCTTTTAAGATCAGGCCATTAAGCACCGTCGCATGCATGCCAACGTAATGTGCCGCCTGCGGACGCATCTTCAGACTGGCGCCTTGGATGCTCCCGCGGAAAAAGTTACCGCCGCCAATCACAATGCTGACATGGTGCGCGGTGGTAATGTGCGTGAGCTGCTTAATAAAGAGGCGGGCAGCGTCGGAAGACAGCTGCCCGTTGTGATCATTAAAAACTTCGCCGCTCAGTTTAATTAGAACAGGCTTGAGCATGATCTAATCCGCTGATTAGCGGCCAATAGCAAAGCGCTTAAATTGCTTAACCGTGACCTGCATGCCCGTTTCTTTGGCCGCTTGGTCAACATATTGTTGCACGGTTTGCTTGTCGTTTTTGATGAATGGTTGGTTCATCAAGCAAGCATCTTGGTAAAATTTAGCAATTTTGCCTTCAACGATTTTTTCAATGACGTTGGCAGGCTTACCGCTTGTTTGCATTTGCTCCAAGGCAAAGGCGCGTTCTTTTGCAAGCACCGCTGGATCAAGCTCTTCAGGGCGTGTGCATACCGGGTTGGTAACCGCAATTTGCATGCAAACGTCTTTTGCAATTTGCTTGAGCGCATCGGTGTGTGTGCTTGCTGGTTTGTCGGTGGTTAGTTCGACCATAACGCCTACGGTTGAGCCTGGGTGGATGTACACGTTAACCAAACCATTGCCGGCAACTTGAAAGCGCGCAAAGCGGTTCAGTTTGATGTTTTCGCAAATTTTAGCGATCAACTCATCCAGCTGGTTTTTAACAGTCAAGGCGCCATCTGCAGATTTGTCCCACAGTTCGTCCAAACTTGCTGGGTTTGCTTGTGCTGCTGCTTTAGCGGCATTGATAGCAAACTCTTTCATAGCCTCGGTATTTGCAGAAAAATCGGTTTCGCAAGCGGTCTCAACCAGCACACCAACGGTATTGTCAGCGTTTACAAAGCTTTCTACGCGGCCGTGGTTGGTGACGTTGTCAGCACGCTTTGCAGCAACAGCAGCGCCTTTTTTGCGCAGAATATCAAGTGCAGCGTCAAAATCGCCATTAGCCTCTTCAAGCGCCTTTTTGCAATCCATCATGCCCACTTGGGTTTTATCGCGCAGTTGCTTTACAAGGTCCATGCTGACGGCAGCCATAAAAATCTCCTGTCTGTAAATATAAAAACTGGGTTTAATGAAGATCTAGTCTGCCAAAATTGCATAATTTTACAACTCTTGGCTCTGCGGTCGCTATTTCTTGTCCGTTTATCGGATTGGTGCCCTGCGTGCAAGCTGCGGATAATAGACGTGTTGGGGCGGGCTTAAGATTGTATCGCACAAACGTCGCGCCTCTGCCAGCATTGCCTCGCCACCCGCCACGTGGACGGCTAGGCGTGCCACGTTTTCTAACGCCGGTTTTACGAAGGCTCTATCAGCATTTGATTTGATGCGGTCGGCCAGGAGGCGCAGAATTTTTACAAATGCTTCCAGGTCGTTGTGGACTGCGATAGTGGTAGTGTCCGTGCTGGCTTCTGGATGAGGCCTTATGGTGGGATTGTAGGTCTGCATTTGATATATGGCCAGATCGAAAACCATCTGTAGAAGAGGGTCGGTGAGCATAGTGTCACACTCTAGAAGTACAATGGGCGCGTTACAGTGTGGCCAGCGTTTGGGATTCACGTCTGTTTGCAGCTTTATGATATCATTGAGCGAAATGATGGCTTGCAGGTTCTCCCGTTTGTTGAGCAAAGTTATAAGGTCGGTAAGTGCTTGCCATTCCGCTTCCATGTCTTCAATGCGGATATTGTTTATCTGGATGCTTGCGATTAGTGCATTGTATGTCTTTCGAAGTTCTTCCTTTGCCTTGTCTTCATGTGTGTTGATGGCATCATCGGCAAACATTAGCAGGTCGTGAATGAGGTGCACGGTTACGACTACTTTTTGTGCATCTGGTGAAGTACTGATTTCCTGGTAAGGGGCATTTGCTGGCGTAGGCTTCTCGCGGCGGGCGAACCCTGCTAGAACAGCAGCAACCTCGGCACGGAACGCAGGGTCTTCTGGTTGTGCTGCGGTAAAGGCTGCAGCTGGGTCGTCATAAAAATAACCAAAATCTTCCAGCGGTGTTGCCGCGTGCAAGCTGCTTGCCAGCAAGAGTGTGGCAAAGAGGTAGTGGAATAAGCGGTTCCAGGTGTTGATGGTCATGAGCGTCTCCAGGATTTCTTATTACTCGGGGATGTCTGGTAGGTGATGGTTAGCGGTTACCTGCCCTAGGTCTGCTATCATAGCAGCAACCTCTTGATTCAGCGCTTCAAGCTGGGCTGGTGTGTATGGCAGCTGAACAA
>RGUK01000249.1 GCA_010027825.1 bacterium | reverse complement strand
GTGGATTGCCGGGAATTGCTGACAGTGCAATGGATGTTGTTGCTTCTGGAGCGAACATGATGGGGATGCCAGGGTTTGGCTCCGATTGCATGCCTGTTTGGGTTTGTAACTTTGGAGAAATGGGCGGAATGGGAGGATTGTTACCAGGAATGGGTGACGGAGGAATGGCACAGACTGCCTTGGACACATTAAACACCGTCGATATGGCTTCCGACGTTGCTGGCATGATGGGTAAAGGAAAAAATGTTGCTCAAGTTGTTGACAAGGTTGATGATGCAGCAAAGGTGGCTTCTAAAGTTGCCGGTGGTGCCGATGATGTTGCCAAGGGTGGAAGTTGGTTAAGTAAAATGTTTGGTGGAGGAAATAAGGCGGCAACCGCAGTTGCCGGTGGTGCCGATGATGTTGCCAAGGGTGGAAGTTGGTTAAGTAAAATTATGGGTGGAAGTAATCAAGTGGCAACCGCAGTTGCCGGTGGTGCTGATGATGTCATTGCAAAGGGTGCTGGGCTATTGTCGAAAATTCCAGGTGCTGGCTTAGTCAAAGGAGTAGGAGGTTTATTAGGAAAAGTCGCTGCTCCCCTGCAACTTGCTGTGGGCGGAATTACAGGTGCTATGGAAGCCGAGTCTGCTGGTAGAACAACTGCCGAAGGAGCAGTTTATGGAGCTTTAACGGGCGGCGCTCACAAAGGATCTTTTGCCAGCGAGGCTTTAGGGATTCAAAAAGGTGGATTGGCAGATGAAACGTTAGGAGTTGCCGGTGCTGCTGGTGTCGGGGCAATGACTGGAGCGGCCATAGGAAGTGTTGTGCCTGTTGTTGGTACGGCTGTTGGCGCAGGGGTTGGTGCGGTGGTTGGTGCGGGAGCAGAATTGGTAAAAGTTTTTACCGCTGAAGAATCATCGATGCGAGACGCTGTGACTGGATTTGCTTCCAGCATCGGTTCAACAATCATGGAGTTGCCAGGAACTATTGGTGGTGCATTCCAAACTGTTGGCTCTTATTTGGGAGAAGGCGCTCACAGCATTTATGCAAGCATCACTGGTTTTGCTTCTAGTTTAGGATCCACTTTTACTTCTGGAATTACAAGTGTTGCAAATGGAATAGGTGGTTTTGCTTCTAGTTTAGGAAACTCTGTTTCAGAGAGTTTTTCAAGCACTGCTAAAGAGAACTGGGATAGAATGTTACAGGGTGCTAGTTTTTCTGGCGCTTTGGGACAAGTAACTGGCGGCATCGTCGATGTTGTTAATGGAAACTTAACACAAGGATTAACAAAAGTAGGCTTGTCTGGCGTGGAGGCTTTTGGAGCATTAGGCCAGACAATTTTAGGTGCCGCATCTTCTTTAAACCCATTTAGTTGGTTTAAAAACAAAGAAAAAACATCAGCCAAAGAAACAGAATCTTCCCCAGAAAAAAAACTTGCAGAAACAGCAAATAAAGAAACACAAAAAACACAACAAGATGTCATGACCCAATCAGCAGAAAAACTACAAGAAGCAGCGGTTGGTTTAGACATTGGAAAAACTGAGCAGGATTTCAAGGCAATAAGCGAAGCATCTTCTAAAAAAGATATCGATCTTTCAAATGCTATGGTTGCTAGTTTTGGCAATGTTGGCGATTCAAAAGAAATTTCAAAAGCTTTATCAACTCAAAACTCAGCGGTTTTTAATTCTATTTTGGCCGAGCAAGAGTCTTTAATAAAATCTATATCTCAAAAACGTGACGCCAAAAGTTCAGGCGGTGTGACGAGCGACTTAGGTAGCAAGCAGGGCTTTTTTGATTCTAACGCAAAAGGATTTTTAGCAAATGCTGCTTTAAGATCTAGTGACCCTATAGCCTACAACAGTTTGCAAACAGGCACAACTTTGCAAACGCCCGACGGTGTGAAAGGCTTGATGTCTGGACAAGAAATACTTGTGAAAGAAATATTTAGTGGATTTGAAAGTTCTTTAAATAATGTTGGAGTTCAATCAGCCACAATAGATGTTGGTAATTTAAGTGAAGTTATACAAAAATTACAAAAAGGGGGTCAGGCGGAGCAGCAAGCAGCAACATCTTTACAAAGACAGTTTGAAGCTTTGGGTACTAATGTTGGAGAGGTGGAAAATAATTTTAAAATTATGAGTCAATCTTCAAAAACACCACAGGATTTATTGGGTGATCTTAGCTTTAAGCTAAACGACATGAACAAACAAGGATTGCAAAACACTGATGAGTATAAGTCAATTCAAAAACAAACATTAGATTTGCAATCTGATTTGCAAAATTCTTCTGATGTTGTTCAAAAACAATCAACTCCAGTTGAGGCAACGACTTCATTACAAGGAGTTTTTGAAAAGACACAAGCGTCGGAGGCTTTGACCTCCAACATAGACACTGCTATCAAATGGCAAAAAATTGAGCCAAGCGAACAAACACTAGCAGGAGAATTGTCTGGGGATTCGAAAGATAAAAATAATTTTACCGTTTATGACCAATCTGTTGAGTCGATTTTGTTTAAAATATTTGATCAATTAAAATCTTTTAATTTAACTAATATTTTTGAAAAAGATTCAAGTTTGGCGATGATGAATCTTGATCATGTATCTGTTGTTGATTCTCAAAAAAAATCTATAGAAAATAAAAGACAATTTGAGGGTTTAGACACGCCGATTCGCACATTTGAGCAGATGCCTGAATCTCTTAAAGATTTAAGTTCTATGGAGTCTAGTCTGCAAAATTCTTCTAATATCATTCAAAAACAATCAGTACCAGTGGAGACAACAACCTCACTGCAAGGTGTTTTTGACAAAACACAGGCGTCGGAGGCTTTGACCTCCAATATAGATACCGCCATCAAATGGCAGAAGATTGAGCCAAGTAGTTTGGGATCAGGTTTTGAAAAAAAATGGAATACACTTAAAGATAATGAGTTCAATGATCTTGAATCTAAATCACCTATGAAAAGAATGTTTGGTTATGATAGATCTGAAAAACAAAATAAAATGTCTTACCAAGGAACCGGGGCAGGTGCTGCTTTGGGTGCTGCTTTGGGTGGTCCCATTGGAATTCCCGCTGGGGCCGCTGCTGGTTTTGTCTATGATACCGTTTCTAGCAACTTAAACATACAAGATGCCTTAAGCCAAACAATATCGAATATTGGTGAAAACACCAAGGGAGTTTTGAATAGTTTAAGTTTGGGTTTATTCGATAATGAAAAAGCAGCCGAAGCACAAGATTCTTCATTGGAATACAGTGTTAAGAATATAGCCCCAAGTTTAATTGCAGGCTCACTTGCTGGGGCGACAGGCGGCATGAGTTCATTTGCACTACCAATGATCAACCAATTAATGCAAGGTCAACCCAACCAATTAATGCAAGGTCAACCCAACCAATTAATGCAAGGTCAACC
>RGUK01000248.1 GCA_010027825.1 bacterium | reverse complement strand
CGGGCGTACCGTTGCCCCTCCTGGACGCGATAGCATACAGGACTATATTGTTTTTACTGCGCAAGATAACCTTACTCTGCTTGGCAGAGTGGAGTCATACGGTGCTCATATAGCTTTGAGCCGTGCTATTTGGGGAGATCTCGTTGCCGTTGGCTGCGACCTGCCGGTTCTTTACCGTAAAAACACTCTCCGCGTAGACTATGACTTTAGCAACCGAGAAAAGTTACTTGGTTCTAAAACCAGAGGTAGAGTTGATGCAGTGGGGATACAAGGGGGCGTAACTAATCAATTCCTAGAACGCTATGGTAATAACCCCGACCGTTATCTCAAAGACGTGCTTGCTGCCAAGGGCATTTCCGAGCTTGGTGGATCTGCAGCTGGCCTTGGGGATATGGCGTTGTTTGTCAGCAGCCAGTTCCACTCAGCGCACTTTGACAAGCTGGTTGCCGGTTTGCGCTTCCAGATGCCAACGGGCAAGAAACAGTCGATGAACAAGCTCTGGGCGCCGGATTTGGGTAATGGTGGCTTTACCGAAATCTCTGCGTTTGGCAACATGTTTGTTTCTTACAAGAAATTCGTCAACCCGCATGCTTCCGTAAGTGCTGGCTTTAGCTTGCCAGGCAATGTGGATCGTCGGGTGCCGAAATTAATCACGGTAACCAACAGCGGAGGAGCCCCAGCGATGGTAAATACGCTTCTGGCTGCCGATCAAAAACTTGCATTTGCTGATCGCATTTCGTTGGCTGGCACGGGTGGTGTTGCGGACAAGAATACCTTCAGCGCCTTTGACTCCCTCATTCCAAACTTTGGTGATACCGTTTCCTCAGTCCGCATCACGCGCGGTGCCGAGCTGAAGATGCGTTTGGGCAACATTGTGGAGCAGTTCATTTCTCGCCGCGCCTTCTTGGATCTGTTCTATGACTTTAGAGCGAAGATGAAAGACTCGGCCAGCGGCTTGCCAGGTGATCAGTACGACATGGAGTCTGTGCGCAGACACACCAACCAGTTGGAACACCGCCTTGGCTTTGATTACAGCTACCAGTTTGATTTGGAAGCACGTCTGCGCCTTGGCATGCGTTACACGGTTGCTGGTCGCAATGTGCCTAAGCTGTTTGAGGCTGTGGGGTCAGTGAATTATGCCTTCTAGGGAGGCAACTGCTCGCAAAAACCCTTCGATCCTTCGACACGCTCAGGACGAACGGGATGTAAGACAGAATTGCTCATCCCGCCGCCAACAATGATGAGCGCGCGTCGCTCGTTGTCGTGAACAACAAACTGCGCTCGTTGGAAGACGGGCGCAGTTCTTTTGTAAAGGATAGGCATGAAGCATCCACAAACTGTACGCGTACTGGGCCTTGCTGTCCTATTCGCGATGCAGCGCCTCTTCGCGCCCATTAGCATGGGGTCAGAATCGTCTACGCTGCAATTTTCTGGCTCAGCAGTTATGCGGTCAACCGGACAAGTTGATTTAGATGGTGGTACGCTGTACGTTGGCGACAACCTTCTGCTGACGCGTGCGGCAAGCAAAAACACAGTGCTTGAAAAAACGCAGCCAAAAAACGTTAAAATTGTTTTCTCCGATGGTTCCTCGGTGGCAAGCACGGCCCTGGTGAGCAGTATCACCAGGCGCGATCCGAGCGGCTTTACGATTACCACTCAACCTTTTGGTGGGCTGCTGAATGCTTTTCTTGATTTGGATGGCCAAACAGCGACGCTCACCAAGACGCTTGAATTTGCTGCTGGCTACTGGCCCTTCAACGGCATCATCAATGTGAATGCGCAGACGCTGCGGATGAATGGGCCTTCCATCGTCACCGACCCGGTAACCTTTGTGAATGCAGCGGATATTGATTTCAACAACCGTTTTACCCTTACCGATACCTGGACATTCACGGGAGATGGCGTAGTAACCGGCAACGGTGGCATCATCGACCTTTCTGGTGGCGGGGTGCTGTTCATTCATCCAAACACTTCCTTGTCACTGAATAACTTTGTCCTCAAAGGCGTAAGTTCTGGTAGCATCGTCTTTGCTGATCGCACCTCCCAACTGCGTTTGGCAAACATGCAGGTTGAGCTTGCGGGCAACTGCACGTTTACCACCGGCGGCTTTTATGTTGAAGGACCAACCACTATTGTGACGGCGGATAAGACTTTCACTCTGGCGACGGCATCTTCTATGACGGTTGATGGCACCTCATTGTTTTACGATACGCTGTCTTTTGCCGACCAGCAGAATATATCGCCTACTATTGCTGCAGACACTAACCATAAACGCATGATCTCGCTCAACAATGGTGTGCTGCGCCATGTCGACAGTCCGACCCAAGGAGATGTGCATTATGCGCAAAATAGTTATCTGAGCGGGCTAACAGTGGTGCACCCAAATCGCAAAATTGCTTTCGACCAGTCTGTAACGCTTGATGGCCAGACGTTTCCGCTGATTTTTTCCCAGTCAACGGTCCCGCTTGTATCAGTGGCTGCTGGCAATCGTTTGTGAGCTTGGGTAGTGGGGGCGCTTTGCATTTTGGCGATGCAACCCGCATAACATTTGCTAAGAATGAAGACCTGACGACCACGTTTAGCTTCCGGGGCAACTGTGCCATCAATGGTGCCGGCCATACGCTGACGCTTGGTGATGCGGGCGCACTCATTGTTGATGGGCCCCATGGCGCGCTGCTGCTGGAAAACATGCAAATTAAAAACCTGAGTGGGCACCAGATACGTTGCACCGATAACACCTGTACCGTCTCGCTCAATAATGTGCGTTTTGTGCTCGATGGTAGTTACTCGCTTACGAATGGCAATTTTGTGGTGCTCCGTGGTCCTGATGATATGGACAGTGGGGAATGAGGGTTGCGAAGAATGTTTTATAGGTGGTGTAGTAAGAGTAAAGGCGCAAGGCTAAACCGTTCATGGTACGAGGACCTCACCACGAACGGGCTTCAAGGTGCTCACTTTCAATGAGTGAATGTTAACAGAATGTAGAGGAGAATAGATTATTATGGAAAACAAGCACTTGGTAACGCTGCGAGTTTTGAGCAAAAAACTTGTTGCGGCACTACTTATGACGAGTGCTGTCAGCACGAGTGTGCGTGCGGGCGGTATGGATGCGTATCAACAACGTACCGATGACAGCAGTGGACAGTTGACCTCGAGTAATCCGGTCTACATGCCTTCGCAATGGAGCATGTCTAACGGCGAAGTGCTGCGCGGTTTCATTCGACCAGCAAATGGAATCTCTGTGGCAGCAAGCGCAAACGTGCGGTGGGGGATTTTCGGTGCTGTTTCCGGTCAGATTTCCCTGGGCAACGGTTCGACGGTGAATCTGGAATGCGATTTGGATCTGACCTCAAGCGCTTCATTGGCCATCGGAGGTTCGTCTATACATA
>RGUK01000247.1 GCA_010027825.1 bacterium | reverse complement strand
ATCGAGCTGTTAAGCACAATAGAAGCGCCTGGTGTGGAGGAATAAATCTGAGTGTAAATTGTGGCTGCCTCTATGATATTTACTTCCACTGCTGCCGGTGCAACTGCCAGCCATACTGGGTTGTAAACAGAAGAATTGGGACCAGAAGCACCACCACTGATCACTGCCCAGTTAGCAGAGGATGAAGCGGTGGATGAGCTGAATATCCAAGCGAACAAGCGTGTGCCGCTTGAAGTTGAAGCAGTATCATAGGCGCCATAGTAATTCCCGTTAACGTCTGTTTGGGTAGAGTTGTCTAGATTGCTAAGCAAGGTAAAGGAGCTACGTAGCGTGGCGTAGTCCTTTCCTCCAAAGTAACCTAGGCCGGTCACGTCAGAATACCCACTGAAGGTACCGAGTTCGACCCGGGCGTCGTTGATGATTCCACTGGAACCCACGACTGATCCTAATGTGATGCCGATATCAACCTGCGCAGCTTTAACGGAACTGATAACCCCTAGGGAGGCGATTAGCAGTGTTTTCACTATCTTATGTGTCATTGTTTATGTCCTTTCTTTTATGTGTTAGATATCTTCAGAAGGTAGGTTGAGGGATATACCATTCAAAGGCTCCGCGATTTGCCTTTCGTGAGATTACAATAGCAGAACCTTCAGGAATGGTAACATTCGAGCTGTCAGTAACACCCTTTCGCCACTGGTTAAAAGAGGTGTGGTAAAAATAGGTGTTAGCCACGCCTGTCGCAGGGTCATAGATGGTGACGTTGTCAGCAGCAGTCGCACTGGTCCCACCAACCAACCCCGTAGCCGGGTTGCCCGTGTATAACCCGCTGGCTCCAAGAGTGCGGGAGGCAATAGGATAAGGGTTGGAAACATAAGTAAGCCTCGCGGATGACGCTGTGCCCCCGACAACATCAGATTGGGTTGACCCAGTGGGAACCTGACCGGTGATGACAACACCAACTGCCGATGAGTCTTTTCGTGTAACTAAAATGCCCGACCCCGGAGGGATTATTACATGAGAGGAATCCGTAACGCCCTTACGCCATTGGTTAAATGATGAATGATAAAAGTAACTTTGTGCAACACCTGAAGGAATTTCTACAATAGTTACATTGTCAGCTGCCGTTGCCGATGTCCCTGTTTTGAGCCCCGCTGCAGCAGGAAAAGCGGTCGAAAGAGTCCAGTAGGGTATAATATCAAAAGTGGTGGTATTGTTTTCAAGCACAGCATCCAGATTATCCGCTAAGGTGATTGAATTGGCCGTGGTTACCACAACCTCGGCAATCAATCCATCGTTTGCACCTGATTTAATCTGGAAATAGTGGCGATTTGTCGAAGCATTAAATTGGTTGGCACTGAACTGATTTGCAGAAAAGGTTATGACGGTTTGTCCCGTTCCGTTTAGACTCTTTGTGCCAACAGTTCCGCTGTAGGCTTTAGCTCTAGTAAGGTTTAGCGATATGAACGATAGTGCATTGTTTGCGCCCGATTTGGCACGAACATTCAATGTGTTAAACCCAACGATTGGAGTTGAAACCGTGGACTGAGCCATCAATGAAGCGGCGCCTAAAAATCCCCCAATCCCTGCAGCAATCAACCACACATTGGTTTTCATGATTTTTATCTCCTTCTTTTTAAAGGATCTTTATTTTTTCCTCCGGCGCAGAAAAGGGACCGTTAAAGCCAAGGCTAGAAGCGAGGATGAAGTCGGCTCGGGGATCAAAAGCAGATTCGCACCCTCCGGATCTATTAAAGAATTAGAACTAAACGATACCGCCGGGCCACTACTTGCATAGATCTTTGAATAAATAGTGCCCATTTCAACGATGTTGACGTCCACCGCAGCTGGGGCTACGGCAAGCCAGATGGGATTGTAGATACTGTCGCTTGGTCCCGATGTATTGTTGCCACCACTGACTACCGCCCAATTTGAGGAAGATTGTGGGGTCGGCGTGCTGTATAACCAGGCGAATAGCCGTGTCCCTGATGCAGTTGTTGCCGTATCAAATGCACCGTAATAATTCCCTGCAAGATCGGTAACAATGCTATTATCAAGGTTGGAAAGGCCAACAAATGAGGCGATTAGAGCATTGTAATCTTTGCCTGTAAAAAAGGCAACGCCCAGCGAGTCCGAATAGCCGGTAAATGTTCCAAGTCGAATCGCAGTCCCGGACAAGACCCCGCCAGAACCGCGCACCTCACCCAAGGTGATGCCTATGTCGACCTGTGCTGCGTAATTCGAAGTTGCTGAGGCTACGGCCAAAGCAAGGATCAGAAACCCTTTTTTAACTTTGTTTCGATTTTTTAAATTCATGTTGGTGTTTCAGGTTTTGAATATTCTTTGGTTTATAGATTTACAGGAGAGGGGATGTACCACTCGAAAGCTCCACGATTTGCTTTTCTTGTAATAACAACCGCTGCCCCGTCAGGGATAGTGATATTTGAACTGTCGGTCGTGCCTTTACGCCATTGGTTGAACGAGGTGTGGTAGAAATAAGAATCCGCAACACCTGTTGAAGGATTATAAATCGTCACAGTATCAGCAGCGGCAGCCGATGTGCCTCCAACCACCCCTGTAGCAGAGCTACCCGTGTACAATCCACTTTGGGCCAAGGTTTTGGAAGCCGCGGGAAATGGATTTGCTAGGTAGGTCAACCGAGAAGCGCTAGCAGTGCCACCTGCCACATCTGCTTGAATGGTTGTGCCGATTACTTCACCAGAAATCACGATGGCAACAGCTGTAGTATCTTTTCTAGTCACAAGAATTCCTGAGCCCGGATGAATGGCAACAGTGGAAGAATCTGTGGTGCCTTTTCGCCATTGATTGAAAGAGCTGTGGTAGAAATAAGAATCCGCAACGCCGGTGGCAGGGTTAATAATGGTAACAGTATCAGCAGCGGAGGCGGACGTACCTGCTTTTAGCCCTGCTCCAGCTGGCAGAGCGGTCGCCAGAGTCCAAAACGGGCGGACCTCAAACTGAGTGACACCATTCTCGAGAACAGCATCAAGATTATCTGCCAAGGTGATGGAAGAGGCATCGTTTGCAGTGATTTCTGAAATCAGCCCAGTGTTCGATCCAGAAGTGACGCGAACGTAGTGTTTATTGCCAGCGCCAACAAACTGATTGGCGGAGAGAGAGGAGGAAACTGCCACGACGGACTGGCCAGAGCCATTCAGACTTTTCGTTCCCACCACAGATTTTAGAGCCGCAGGACGATGAACATTGAGGGAAATAAATGAGAGTGCATTGGCTGAACCTGACTTGGCTCGGACGTTCAGAGTAGTATAGCCCACCACATCGCTGAAATTAGTTGTTTGCGCGTGCAGGAACGCGGGAGCGGTGGCGAGGGTGAGAATTGCGAACAGGTTGATCTTCTTCATATTTTTTGG
>RGUK01000246.1 GCA_010027825.1 bacterium | reverse complement strand
TCCATACGCTTAAAGAAGCAAAAAAGTTGGGTGATATTTTGGTTGTTGCTCTTAATACCGATGAATCTGTGCGTCGCCTCAAGGGGCCAACCCGCCCGGTCAATGACTTGGCTTTTCGCTCTACGATGATGGCAGCCTTGGGGATGGTCGATTTCGTTGTATCCTTCAACGAGGAAACGCCGGCAGCGGTGTTGGAGTATTTGCGTCCTGACGTCTTGGTAAAGGGCGGCGACTACAAAAAAGAGGATGTGGTAGGGCATGATTTGTTGGCATCATACGGTGGACAAGTGCATATCATCGACTTTGTTCCTGGCCATTCTACGACGGGGATTATCAAAGCCGCTACGTACGCGACAAAAACTCTATAAGAAGTAATTTCGATTGGGGCTTCATGTACAAACTAGGCATTGTGGGCTTTGGGGTGGTAGGCAAGTCGATGCTTTCATTCCTGCGAAAGCATCAGGAGGCGTACCAGGTTGCCGTTGAAGATGAGCTACATATGCAAGAAGTGGAGCAAACGTTTGGTGCCATTGAGGTCTGGGACAAGCGAGTTTTGGGCAGCGATGAGAAGGAGCTTCTGCAAGCATATGGTGCCACAGCCGTGGATAGCGCCGCTGTGGATCTGTTGCATTTTATGCAGCGGCAAGATTTCATTGTGGTGAGTCCAGGCGTTGATCTTGCGCCCTATCCTCATCTGCGGCATAAAGTTCTTTGCGAACTTGATTTTTTCTCAACGTTCTTTAAAAAGCCAGTGGTTGCAATTACTGGCTCGGTAGGCAAGACAACCATAACGCGTCTCTTGGGAATGCTTTCTAGCGCGCTTCCTGTCGCTCCGCTGAATCCTTTGGTGTTGGCGCGCTCCTTCCATCTGCCTCCTGGCAAAGATCGCTTCCGTGTTACGGTGGGGGGCAATGTTGGCATAGGGATGTTGGACTTGGTGAGCCTGCAAGATGATCTTGATGCTGCGGTGGTCGAGCTTTCCAGCTTTCAATTAGATTTGAATAATGCCTTTGCCCCAGCTATTGCGATTTGGAGCAATTTTTACCCTAATCACCTTGACCGGCATCAAACACTGGAAAACTATTTTAAAGCTAAATTTAACGTTATGCGCTTGCAGCAGATGAATGATGTAGCAATCATTGGCTGGGAGGTATTTAATGGTTGTGGCGCCGCACTTTTAGATGAGCAACTGGGGCGGTTGCGTTCTCAAGTTTTTATAACATCGTCCCATAGGTTGGATGAAGATGATATTAAGCGCGTTGCCCGCGAGGACTTTTATCTGCTGTACTCCGAAAAAGGCGCAGTTATTTTCGAAATGTACAAGCAAAAGTACTGCCTGCAGCGCCTTACTCTGGTAGAAAATGTGCAGCTTCCAGACATCACCTTTTTGGCAAATTGGCTGCAAGTCATTGCTGCTCTTTATGCAATGGGACTGGATGTGAGTCAGCTACCTGCTGCCCTGGCAAGCCTGTCTGCCGATGCTTTGCGTAATAGCCTGGCTCACCGCATGCGTTTGTGTGCTACCATTCGCGGCGTTGATTTTTACGATGATTCCAAGTCTACTATTGTACAATCGACTATTGCTGCTGTGCAGCGATTGGCTGCTGGTAACCGGCCAATCACACTTATAGTTGGTGGCCTTGGAAAGGGTGCTGATCGCTCGTGGCTGATGCAAGCGCTTGCATGCATCCCTCAGGTTAAACGTATTATTTCTTTTGGCCCTGAGAGCCATGTTTTTGCTGGGGCAACTGCGTTTGGGACCTTGGAAGAAGTGATTGGTTACATCAATCGAGAAATGGCTGCAGGAGATGTTGTGCTCTTCTCTCCAAGCGGCGCCAGTTATGACTTCTTTAAAAATTTCGAGCATCGAGGCCAGGTCTTTGAGCAGCTCGTTAGAAAGCTTGCCCCGTAAAGCCTCTGCTTCCTACAGTTACACCTGATGATATTGGTTAACGTAACGGTGGGGAGTGGTCATGGCATTACCGATAAGTCGCTTGCAGTTAGACACTCGTATGCTGCTTGGTTTAGCGGCTACGTTGAGCGTACTGGGACTGGTTTTTGTATATTCATCCAGCTCTGTTTTTGCGCTGGAAAAGTGCGGTAGCGATACGTTTTTCCTCAAGCGCCAGCTGTTTTACTTGGCTTGCTCAGCCGCGGGCTTTTTGTTTTTTGCCCTTATCCCTCATGCTCATATCAAACGGTATGCACCACATTTCTTTGTCGGATCTTTAATCCTAACGGCGCTTACTTTTGTGCCAGGCCTGGGGGTAACCGTTCATGGAGCCAGCCGCTGGCTAAATCTGGGGTTTATCGGCTTACAGCCAAGCGAACTGCTCAAATTCAGCTTGGTTTTGTACATGGGATATTTTTTGGACAAAAAGAAGTATCGCATCAAATCTTTTCTTTATACCTACTTGCCCTTCCTGCTCGTGCTTGGCGTTACCTTTGCCATCCTGCTTAGGCAGCCAGATTTTGGTTCGGTAATTACCCTCTTTTCTACAGCGCTAGTGCTCTTTTTTGTAGCAGAGTGCAACATGAAATATCTGGTTGGCACGGCTCTTTTAGCCTGTCCGGCTATTGCATACCTGGTCTTATCAAAATCATACCGATTAAGCCGCATTCTTATCTTTCTCAACCCCTGGGCCGACCCCCATGGCAAGGGTTTTCAGATAATTCAATCGCTCATTGCCATCGGCAGCGGAGAAATGTGGGGGTTGGGCATTTCTAATTCCAAGCAAAAGTTCTTTTACCTACCCATGCAACACACCGATTTCATCTTCCCCATCATTGCTGAGGAGGTTGGATTTATGGGGTGTATGGTGCTGCTCAGCCTGTACCTCGCCTTCCTGTTTTTCGGCCTCAGAATGGTCTTAGCATTGCGGGATGGATTTAGTTTTTTTACAGGGCTTGGCTTCTTGGTGCTGCTGAACATTCAGGTTGTAATAAACCTGATGGTCTCTTGCGGTCTGCTACCGACCAAGGGCCTTGGCCTTCCGTTTATCAGCTATGGAGGAACAGCTCTCATTTGTGCCTGGTGCATGATGGGTTTTATTGCCAACAGCTCTCGTGAAGAACGGGTAAATTCAAATAGAAATGATTAGTGCTGTTTTGGCTATATTAAGGCATTTTTGTCCCGCCATTAATTGACACTTATGTAGTCTTTGCCATACTCGAATGATCATTGCTTGCCCCCTTTGGTGAGGCGTGCTGGATGATAATTTCAGTGGAATTGTTCCCCTTTCGAATTAGCAAAAACTACACGGTGAAAAATGTTTATGCGACTGAGCTTTCGCTTCTTGTTTCCAGCCGCTTTCCTTCTGGCGCAAAGCCCTTGTTTTGCTGCTGAAGAATGTCCTGCGGTAACGGTGGAGGTTGATCAGGCAGCGCCTA
>RGUK01000245.1 GCA_010027825.1 bacterium | reverse complement strand
AGTGGCATTAATCAGCTCAGGCGAAGCCTTGTCCAGAAACTGCTCGTCCACATTAAGGCAACGCTTCGTCCAGGGCAGTTCCTGTCTGGAAACATTGACAAATTCCATGGCATCAGGGTGGGTGTAGTCCAAATGCAGAACTACGGCTCCGTTTTTGTATAGGCCACCACGCCTCAAGATTTCATTGAGCGTCGAATAGATTTTGCCAAAGCTGATAGGGCCGCTAGCAACCAGCCCCTTGCCATTCTCTTCGCCCTTGGGGCGAAGCTCAGAAAGATGGACAGCCACTCCTGCACCATTACGCAGGCCATGGCTAACAAAGCGCCAAGACGCTTCAATGCCATCCATGCCTTCCATGCTGTCCTTGACATTGAATACCGTGCAACTAACAGCGAGCCGACCCTCGGGATCATCGAGCCAGCTTTGCACCCTACCAGTGCGAGCAATCTTGTCAACCATTGTTTCCAGAGACAAAGAAGGGCCTTGCGGCCCTCAAAACTTACAACAGGCAGGCTAGCCAACTTTTCCAATGGTGGAACGGAAAACTTTCTTTAATCGCACAGCCCTTCTGGGTCGTCCACTGCTAGCAGATCATTGAAAAATAATTTCGCTTCGTTTGTTGTGCGGAAATAATATGGCTTGCCTTCTACTGCTGCAAACCATTGAAATTCTGGCTTACTAAAACATGGCCAAAGTTTATAGGGGCCAATGTTAAATGGTTGACGTTCTGGCAGGCCCCACATGGTTAATTAGCAGAGATTATTTAAGGCTAATGGTTGTTGCCAATTTGACAAGTAGTTTTTAATACATTCTTTCCCATTGTCTGACAAAACGGAAGACATTCTTAGGAAACAGGCAATTTTTCCATGGTTTTCGGGGCCATTTTGGCCCCTTTCTAGTGATAGCAAGGCTTTTGAAAAACTTGACGGTTCTTGACACATCATTTACGATATGCGTAGGCGCAGCAGCCGTCTAGTTTCGCTCCCGAGCACCTTCCCCTCCAACGAAGCGCCTAAAGCGCGGAGTGACGAGCTAAAAAGGCTAGACAAGCCACGGTGCTCTCAACAATGCGGAGTCCCCAAAGGGACGGAGCTACTGACGAGTGGCGAAATATAAAAAGGCTGGACCAGCTCCTAAGTAATGGTCTTGGGAAACTATGCTCAGCAGCCAGAACGGGCTGTTTTTTTAAGAAAAAGCAATATTGTCTAGAACAGCGGCCCTTAGGGGCCGCTTTAAGCAATAGACGATGCAAAAGAGAATGCGTGAATTTAGAAACTGCCAGCCTTGTGCATCATTACGGCGCTTTGGGCGCCTCCATTAGAGAAGCAGGGAGGAGAACGCCTCATCTGCGCCCTCTGCGAGGGCTTGATTCAGCGTGTGCTGACTAGGTTTTTGCTGGTTAAGATTTTTGACAATTGCTTGCCTCGCATGAAAATTCAGCAAAAAAGATGCCCTAAATGCGGCGTCTTTAAGTCGCTTAATAATTTTGGTAAAAATGCTGCGAGGAAGAATGGCCTGTGCTCTTATTGCAAACAATGCGATGCATTAAGGAATCGACGGTATCAAGAAGTCAATCCCGTAATAGCGCAAACAAATAAAATGATTACCAAGGCTCGTGAACGAGCAAAAAATAAGAATCTTCCGTTTGACATTGACCACGAATACGTGCGCTCTATTGTCGTCTCCCATTGTCCAGTGTTTGGTATACCTCTTGAATGGTCTGTTCAACGTGGAAAAGGATCAGTACAACTTGCAAATAGCCCGTCCCTAGATCGCATTGACCCAACAAAAGGCTACGTAAAAGGAAACGTATGGATAATTAGTAGCAAAGCAAATACTTTCAAAAGCTACGCTACGCACGAAGAATTAAAAATTCTCACTGAAGCAGTGGGACGCGCCATTGTTGATTCTCTTGATTGGTAGGTAATTGTACTTATTGCTTGCCATTTTCGATGAAAATTGACGCCACTTTTTGAGGGGAGTACCGCCGCCCCATTTTTACAGGAAGTCGCGTTATCGCTCCAGGCTACCACTGGCGTCTCGCCCATGTCTGTTCACACTGAACAGTTGTAACGTATTGAAATGGTACAGTCTAGTTGAGAATCGCTCGCAATAGTGGAACTAGTCCCTACCAGTAGCCTCCCATTGCGTCAGCACTGCTAGAAGCCCGCAGAATCCCCGCCAACCTATCCCATGGGCCCGGATAGCCTGACGGAAGAAAGGGCCCTTACGGGCCCTTCTAGGCTAGTCTGGCGATTCTTGAAAGTTTAGGAGCTGATCTTCCAGGTCTAGGATAGTTTGGCGGAGAGAATAGGACGCGGCTGGCGAAGCATCTTCCAGAGAATCGCGCAGCATTTCTAGAAACAATACGGCATCTTCTACGTTGTAGAAAGTTTGCGGATTGTAGCCCGTGCCATGTTCATCTACGGCGAAAGTTTGGAAAGTTTGCATCACTGAGCCTCCGCAAGTTGCGCCTCAGCTTTACGCTTGCCCGTACCATGGGCCAGAAAGGCTATAGCTACTTTCTTTCCCCGTTTGTGACATAGCAAGCAATCGTTGCACGTTACAGTATCGCTACGTTGTGCAGGGCAAACTAGAACAATGTTCCCATCATTTGTTCTCCATTGTGTGCGTTGTTCGTCAGACTTTGCAACAACGACAGCGGGGAGATCCGCCGCAATGACAGCATCGACCTGCGCCTCACTTTCGCAGCTTACGTTGATCGTAAAACCAGCACGGTTAGCCTTTCTAATGAGCGAAAGATTCTCCCCAAGTGTGATGTTGTGGTGAGTGTAAGTGTAAGCGCGGAGATGCTGCGTTGCTTTTATCATCTTTCGGATGAAGGTTTCTGAAATGCGGCCCCGATTGTGGGGGATGTCCCCAGCCTGGTTATGCCTAAAAGCTGAACCTGCGGGAAGTTCTTCTAACTTTGAGAGGAAAGTTTGAAAGTTTGTGCCACGCTCACCGTTTGTAACTTTCAACCAGTGTAGATTAAGCGGCCCGGATTGTGCATAACATCCGCCGCCATTCTCGGGAAGAAACGGACACGATGGAGCGCAAGTTAGCTTTGAAGATGTGGACACGGCCATCGGGCCAGTTTTAGCGTTGTTGCTTTTTACGGAAAGATGAAAGGAAAGGGCGGAAAGTTTCATTGTTGAAAGGAAAGAAAGGGCGGAAAGTTTCAATCTTCATCGCAAACATGAACAAGCTCCCACGAAAGAACACTTTCACCGCTAATTGATGCTTCCATGCATGAAATAGCTTCTAGGTTCTCCATGTCATCGGGAACAACAACGGCAAACTCAACGTACAGTGTGCGGGCCATGATTGAAAGAAAGGAAAGGAAAGAAAGGCTAGGAAAGTTTCAAAGTTCGCCGGGGAGCTTGGCGG
>RGUK01000244.1 GCA_010027825.1 bacterium | reverse complement strand
TTGCCTGTATCTTCCACAATTAAGCAGATTTTATTATCTTTGCTTTTAATAGAGACGTTTACTTTGCCTAATTGAGGCGTGTATTTAATGCCATTTTCAATAAGATTATGAATAAGGTCGTAGAGCTTTTGTTCATCCCCCATAATAAAAGCCGCTTCGTTAGAGCCATCAAAGCCTAAATCAATTTTTTTAAGATCCGCTAAAGAAAATAAGTCTTCCATCGTTTTTTTGACCAACACCACTAAATCAAGCTCAACAAATTGAGAAGCATGCATGGCTTCAGGTTGTGTTTTGGATAAAGATAGAAGTTGATTAATGATGTGAATCAGTCGTTTTGAGCTTTGACTAATCTGTTCTAAGCGACGCTTAATTTCTTCAGCTGGCAGGATGGTCATGAGCTCTTGCATACCAACGCCTTGGGTGGCGCCCGTTAGCACAAAACGCAGGCTGCTAAAGGCTTCCTTTACCTTGAGGCCACGTGCTGTTGCATCGGCCTTGACGCCATCCAGCAATGCTTGTGGGGTTGATGCGTCAAGACGTCCAGCGATGATGGCTTGCATGGCGCTAGCGACCTGTTCGCCCATCGTTTCCACGAATTGTTGAGGTGTGATTGCAGGGGGATTGAACACGAAGCGTAAGGCGTTGACGATGTCTGGTAGCACCTGTAGGTCGCTTTTAACCGCGGCAATGAGCCTCACCAGTTCGTCATCGGAGCATGTTGTACTTGCAGGTAGAGCTGCATGCAAGATGGGTTTTACCCATGCCAGCAGGGCATGCGCATCCAAGCGGTTGAGCCATTTGTGGTTAAACCAGGTCAATTTGTCCACATCATAGCGAATATTGCCGGTGTGATGGAGAGATTCAAACGGGTAGTTTTTTGCCAGCTCCTCAAGCGATTGCACTTCTTCGGCAAAAGACACGCCTGCAGTGCCTATGTAGTTTAAAATTGCCACAGGCAGATACCCTGCTTGTTTTAAATCTTCCAAGCTAAACCCAAAGTCGCGCTTTGACAGCTTTTCTCCCTCTTTGTTGCAAATGATTTGCAGGTGCCAGTAGGTCGGCAGGGGGAGGGCAAAGGCATCAAACAGGGCTGGTGCCGTCGGGGCGCGTCAGCGCAAAATCGCTGAAATGCTTCATTTCAAAGCTGATCGTGCCGCGGGCCAAATCTTTAATTTCTAGCAGCTGATCATAATTTAGCTTAAAGCGCCAAATAAATGGCAGGTCAGCGGCAATCTTTGCTTTGATTTTATCGTCGCTCAGTTGTAAACAGGTGCGATCGTAGCGCGGTGGTTTGCCCATGGCCATTTGCTTTTGCCGCTTTGCTTCCAATTCTTCAGCGGAGCAAAAACACCGGTACACTTTGCAGTTTTCTATGAGGACTTGTAATTGCTCTTGGTAAATGTCGTTACGCTCAGACTGGAGGTAGGGCCCACATTTGCCGCCAACTACCGGCCCTTCTTGATAGGGCAGCCCCAGCCAGGCTAAGTCTTCTACGATCTTTGTACGCGCTTCATCTAGGTTGCGCGATGCATCAGTATCTTCGATGCGCAGGACAAAGGTTCCCTGGTGCTTGCGTGCGAAAAGGTAGTTAAGAAAAGCGACACGCACGCTACCAAGGTGCATAAAGCCAGTGGGGGACGGTGCAAAACGAACGCGTACAGGTGATTTCATCTGAATAATCCTGCGGTCTTGGGAATGTTTACTCTGAACAGAAGCTTAGTGTACAGTATGGAAAAGCGATTTAAAATAAGCAAAAAAGGGTGGAAAGGGGATTGAAAACTGTCTAAAATGGTCCACCCAATCCGTTCTATGTGCAAACAAAAGGAGTCTTAAACATGTCTATCAGGAATAAATTCAAGGGCATCCTGGGTTCGATAGGCAATACCCCCTTGATGCGCCTTGAATTTGACGTCAAGCCAACCATCCTTGCAAAGCTTGAAATGCTCAATCCTGGGGGCAGTTTGAAAGACCGCACTGCATTGCACATGGTTGAAGTCGCCGAAAAAACTGGTCGCCTCAAGCCGGGCGGGACAATTGTCGAGGCAAGCTCCGGCAGTCAGGGGATTTCCTTGGCCATGGTAGGCAAAGTTAAGGGTTACCGCGTTATCATCACGGTGCCGGACCGCACCGCCCCAGAAAAAATTGCCGTCCTGCGCGCCTACGGTGCTGAGGTCTATGTGTGCCCTAACACTGACCGCCATGATGACCCACGCAATTATCACACCTTTGCAGAGCATCTAGTCCGGACCATTCCGGGGGCATTTATGCCAGACCAGTACTTTAATAAGGAAAATCCGCGCGCTCACTACCTGAGTACCGGGCCAGAGATTTGGCAGCAAACCGAAGGCAAGATAACCCATTTCGTGTGCGGGGTTGGTAGTTGTGGCATGATGTCAGGCGCTGGTCGCTATCTGAAAGATCAGAATCCTGCGATCAACGTCATTGGTGTAGATGCTGCAACGTCGATGTACTCGTCCAAAGAGCCTAAGGCCTACAAGGTCGAAGGGCTTGGTATCGACGTCATTACCGACACTTTTGATCAAACAGCGTTTAACCAAATCGTGCCCATCACCGACGAGGATGCCTTTGCCATGACCAAGCGCTTGGCTATGGAACACGGGTTATTGGTTGGCATTAGCACCGGGGCAGTGATGCATGTTGCCCTTGAAGAAGCGAAAAAACTTTCAGAAGATGATGTAATGGTTGTGATTTTTGGCGACTCTGGTCGGAACTATTTGAGCAAAGTTTTTGCCGATGAGGTCAAGAACGTTAAGAACGTCGAAACAGCCCTTGAGCACGGTGTAGTGTACGTGCCTGCCGAGTAAAAGGATCCTATGTCATTGCTTAAGCAGTTCATTAAGTATCAATCGCTCGGTAATGACTTTGTTGTTTTTGATTGGTTTAAAAAACCTGCCTTGTTTGTCCATGCTGAACTTTCAGGCGAGGGGTTTGGCGCCTTTGTTCGCAACTTATGCGATAGACACCGTGGGGTTGGCGCTGATGGGGTGCTGGTTATTACCAATCATCCCCAAGCAAGTCAGCCAGAAGTGACCGTGTTTAACGCGGATGGATCACGCGCCGAGTCTTGTTTAAATGGCGTACGATGCATTGCGCATCATTTGTACACAGAGCATCATTTTCCTAATAAATTCAGCTTGCTTTTAGGGCAGCGCGTCGTTGATTGCACGATTATAAAAAATGACGATCAGGTAGAAATCATTACTCAGGTTGGCAGCGCCCAAATTCATGGGCCTTTGTGCGTACAAACTGAAGCCGGTGCCTTTGACGGTTCTGTGGTGTCTATTGGCAACCCTCACTATTTCGTTTTTGATAGGATGGATAACCAAAAAAATATTTATCCGTGCCTGGAATCAGAACATTTGTATCCCG
>RGUK01000243.1 GCA_010027825.1 bacterium | reverse complement strand
GAAGCGTCATTTGGAATTGTTGTGCGCAAGCAAGCAACGGTCTATGTGCCGCATGAAAAACTGGAAGTTCTTTTACCATTGGGCTCAATTGTACAATTGACTGGCAGCATAGAAAAAAACAAGCAGCCAATCGTGTGGAATAACAGAGAGATTGCACAAATCGATGCTGACAGCATTTTACGGTGCTATCAACTGCCCGATGAGGAAGCTTCTTCGCGGCGGATGTTTATCCAATTGCTACAGGAGTTGTATGATGCTGCCTACATGCCTGGAGGGCGCAGTGCTATAGACGGGTGTGATGAAGGTGGCCTACTTCACCTGGCCATGCACGCGCTGGGTTTTTCGGTGCCGCGTAGCGCGCATGAGCAAATAGAGTTATCGGTGGCTATTTCGCCTCACGAGTTGCTACCTGGAGATTTGATCTATTTTGCCTCTAACGATCCACGGTTGCCAAGCAGGCTTATGGTGTTTCAGGACGGGGATGTGGTGGTTGAGGCGCGACGCGACAGCGGTGTAAGTGAGTACCAGCGGTGTAAGTGAGTACATGTTCGAATCGCGATTTGGCGTTCAGTTGGCATCAATTACGCATGGACAAATATTCAACTGCTCGGGCAAGAACTGTCGTTGTAATGGCAAAATAAATCATCAGTATCAGGTGCATTGTGGCAGACTTTTGGAGCCAGAACGACTGAAATGGGCGCGGGGTAAGTTTTTAGAAGCAATCAATCAGCCTATTCCCGCCCAGCCCAAAGAGTCGAGCGAACCGAAAGATGACGAGTGGGATCTATTGTAGTTTTTCCATTATTTTCTTCATGTCTTCCCATACTGTACGCTTCTCGGCAGGGTTGCGCAATAGGTAGGCTGGATGGTAGGTTGGCAACACCAAACAATTACGCCATTCAAAAAAAATGCCGCGCGATTTAGTAATTTTTGCCTCATCGCCTAGCAGCGCTTGTGTTGCAGTGGCCCCCAACGTGCAGATAATTTTCGGCTTGATGATATCAATTTCTTTGTACAGCAAGAGGTTTTTGCACGTGTCGCTCTCTTGAGGCAGCGGCACGCGGTTTGCTGGGGGGCGGCATTTTACCACATTGGAAATATAGACCTGCTCCCGCGCTAACCCCATCGCTTCAATGATTTTATTGAGTAGCTGCCCGGCTCTACCAACAAAGGGTTGGCCTTGCAAATCTTCATCGCGCCCCGGGCCCTCACCGACAAACATCAGTAATGTTTCTGGGTTGCCGTGGCCGAAAACAACTTGTGTGCGGCCCTGTGTTGCTAGGGGGCACTTCTGACAATCGCGATATTGACAGTTGAGAGCTTCCAGGGCTTCCCTTTTTGAGGTTGTGACAGGCGCCGCAGGAAGGGGAGTTGTTGCCGAGGTTTTTTTTGCTGTTGGATCGTAGTACGCAAAACCTTTTGGTTGTTTCTTAAGAAAATTAATATAGGCCTTTTTTTTGGCTTCTTCAGGGGTCATGAGTAACCTTTGGTGGCAAGCGGATAGGTAGAGGGCAGAGTTGTTGAACGTGCTCTGCCCCTAAGTTTACGGTTATTTTGCTGGTGCGCAAGCACAGCGACCGGTACGGTGTGGGCTTACACCGTGCCAGGTACGAGGTTTTTTCGTTGTTTTGCGTGTTTTGCTACAGTCTGCTTTTTCTTCTTGGCAGTTCTTGCCCGTTTTTGCGCAATCATCACAGCATGGCTTTTTGGTAGAAGGTGTTTTGGTTACGTGGTCATGGCGTTGAATGAGTGCCCCATGCTCATTGCGGTTTTTACCAAAACGCATACGAATGAATTTTTCCAGGAAACGGGGCCACGTGGTGCTCATAGCAAAAACGGTTTTGCGGTAGGAGCTGTGGATGGAGCTGATAGGAAAGTAGATTGATAAACCGGCAGCATCTTTCAGGTTTCTGCCAACCGCATTAGCAATTACCATGGACTGCAAGATGCCCAACCCTTCAATGGCAGCATTGCCTATCGCTTTCCAGGATGTTTCGACGGCTTTTTGTTGGGTTGCATGAAAACCAAAGGTGCCTAATTTGTTGCCCGATAGCAGGTCGCGTGCACGTGTGAAAAGCGCTTTGTAGAGCTGTCCCAGATCGATATAGTCGTTGTCGAAGAATTCGATTGTTTGGGCGCGGCTGAAGCGGATTTCTCGTAACATTCTAAAGCCCGCTTGGCTACCGGCATCCATCAGGTCGCCCATAGCGTCTGCAAGGCGCGAAATGTTTGATTCCAGTGCGTTGCAATAGGAGAGGTCGACCGCCGACTGTGTGTAGTCGCCCAGTGTGCTGCGGTACTCTTGTTGGTATGATTGAACCAAGTGTTGCCCAAGCCCTTTGTCCGTAAGGCCAGCATTAGCAAAGCCTGCCAGGGCAGGAACATAATTCCACCCAGTGCCTGGCTCAACTTCTTCAGAAGCGACCATTACCGAGACGCTATTTTTGACCTGGGAAGCTATTTCAACCATGGCCATGTGGCAAGCATCCATCGCAAGCACGTCGATTTTACGCCCAGCTAGGCAGTCGCGACTAACAAGTTCTAAGCTGCGCTTCAGGTCATCATTTGTCAGGTAGGCCTCGGCGGCGTCGTTAAACGCAATGCCCCGCTCGTGCGCCAATGACTTGAGCTCTTCTTTTTTGCTCATGCTGCGATCCAACTCAAGCATGCCGGTGGCTTTGTTGAGGATGAACAAATCATCACGCCAGCGCATAATCATGCGGCCCCAAATGCTTGGATCTTTGATGCCTGCGCCGTGGTTCCAGAGAACTAGGCAGGTTTTGGTGCTTGGGTAGTTGCTAGTGCCCCAGCGCACAAAATCACACAAATTTGCAGGGGTGCCGCTAAAGCTCGTGGTGGTGTTGCTTTGTGTTTCGCTCAGAAGTGGATTGTTTTGTTCAATATAGAAACGTGAAATTTCTTTCTGGCCGAGCGAATCCATTTGCAGGGCAATGTGCACATTTTTATTGGAGCCGACTTGGACCATCTGGCGGAAATTTGCCACGCCGTAACGGTGTAAATTGTTGTTGTTAGACATGTAAACAAGAAAATTCCACTCACGCGGCCCCAAAGCACGCATTGCATCTGGGAATGTTTGAGTGGCATGCAAGGATGCCAGGCACACTGCTAGGAATAGACCTACATAAACTAAGGGACGCTTGAACATGCGCTAACTCCTTTTAACCAATTGGTGAGATGCTTTTTAAGAGCTCCTAAAGGTATGGTTGCAGGAATCGGCAGTTCAAGAGTTAAGCATTTTTAGCGTGGTTAATGCGGTCTTTTTTGCTGGTAAATGTGCCGCTGAAAAGCGTGAGGGCAAACGTCAGCGCATAGGTCAATTGAAAATCGATGCTCGTCAAATAACACGGATTATACGCTAGGATGCCGATGC
>RGUK01000242.1 GCA_010027825.1 bacterium | reverse complement strand
TCACCCATAAGTTCTGTGTCAATTTGGAGGCGCCCTGCGGTGTCAAGAAACAATAATTCGTAACTTTTTGACTTGAAATGATTGTAAATATCTTTTGCCGCGGCAAGAGCTGTCGTTTCTTGAGATCGATAAAAATCGACACCAGCTTGTTGTGAAACAATTTCCAATTGATCGATAGCTGCTGGCCTATAATAATCAACAGATGCAACAAGAATTCGTCGCTGTTTGCCCTTTGAGAGTGCTTGAGTTTTTACAAAGTGTGCGAGTTTGCCCACGGTAGTGGTCTTCCCAGAACCTTGTAGGCCCATGACCATAACAACTGACGGCAATTGAAAATTAATTGTGGTAATTGTATCTTTGCCACCCAAAAAGCTTAAAACAGTGTCATGAACAATCTTTATAAATTGTTCACCAGGGTTAAGTTTCCCAATAATTTTTGATCCGGCTACTGCTGTTTTTAGTTCATTCAGAAAAGATTCTACAATGTGCAGGGGGACGTCTGAATCAAGAAGGGCCGTTCGTACGTCGCTTACAGCTTGTGCAATATTTGCTTCTGTCAAAGTAGATTTTTGACCAACCCAACGTAAAACGTGTGAAAATTTATCTGCTAAAAAAGAAAACATATTTCGTGCCCGTCTTAAGAGCGGTAGATTATATAAAAAAGAAGTGGTGCCGAGAGGCGGAGTTGAACCGCCGACACATAGATTTTCAGTCTACTGCTCTACCACCTGAGCTATCCCGGCGTTTGATGTATGTTTCGCGTCAGAAGCACGGTTTGTATGCTTAAAACACGAACAAAAGAGTACCCATGCCGCTGGTAGTTGTCAACCTAAAAATATGCCCGAAGCGTGGTACTTGTTTTTTCTTACAAACTGCGGTTGAATTATAAGAATGGCCTTAAAAAGCCTCAGTTATAGCCTTTTTGCTTGTTGATTATGCATACTACAACAACATAATGCGCTGGGCATCTCCTAGAAATGAGGGCGTGTATGAATGATTCGTCAAGTAGTCTGCGTGACTCTGAATATGTAAAAGCGTGCAAAGAGATAATCAAGTCTTTTGGGGTGGTGTTCGGCGATATCGGTACTAGTCCAATTTATACGCTTTCTATTATTTTCCCTACCATTCAGCCAACGCATGACAATGTATTCGGCGTTCTTTCTCTTATTGTCTGGACGCTATTTCTGCTGGTGAGTGTGGGGTATGCATGGCTGGCGATGGGCCTTGGCAAGAAGGGTGAGGGGGGCACTATTGTGCTGCGTGAACTCTTGGTGCCGATGGTTAAATCTTCAAAGCAGGTATGGATTATCACCGGGCTCTCCTTTGTCGGCATTTCACTCTTTTTTGGCGACGGTGTTATCACCCCTGCGGTTAGTATTTTAAGCGCGGTGGAAGGGCTGGCGCACGTGCCTGGTTTTGCAGGGTTAAACCACAATCTTTTTATCTTGATTGCATGTTGCATTACGGTTGGCCTCTTTGTGTTTCAGCGGCGTGGAACTGAGCGGGTTTCTGCGATGTTTGGTCCCCTCATGGTTATCTGGTTCATCGTATTGTCGCTTTCTGGATTGCACGCGATTATGACCATGCCATCTATTTTACATGCCATTAACCCCCTGTATGCGATTAAATTCATCCTTGCCAACAAAGTAACGGCATTTTTAGTGTTATCTGGCGTCACGTTGTGTGCGACGGGTGGGGAGGCTCTCTATGCCGATATGGGCCATCTGGGCCGCAAGCCGATTACGCGCGCCTGGTATTTTGTATTTGTTGCGCTGATACTTACCTACCTGGGGCAAGGGGTATTTTTACTTAATAATCCTCATGCCACCTCCATTTTCTACCAGCTTATCCTGAGCCAAGTTTCTATGTCGCTGTACATCCCATTCTTGCTCTTGAGCATGCTCGCAACCGTTGTTGCTTCGCAAGCAATGATCAGCGGCATCTTTTCTATCGTTTACCAGAGCATAACAACCAACATGATTCCCATGTTTAAGGTTGATTACACTTCCAGCAAGTTGCGGTCGCAGGTGTATGTGGGCGCAGTGAACTGGGCATTAATGTTTGCGGTGCTTATTTTCATTGTGCAGTTCAAGCATTCGCACAATCTTGCTTCGGCATATGGCTTGGCGGTAACCGGCACCATGACGGTTACGGGCACCATGATGAGCTGGATTTTCTTTTTAAGGCGTCACTTTGGTAAAATGTCTCTAGCATTGCTCATTACGGCCATAGATTTTGTCTTTTTCCTTTCCAATACACTCAAAATACCTCATGGGGGCTACTGGTCGGTGCTGATTGCCTTGGTGCCGCTCAGCGTGATTTTGATTTACACCAGCGGACAGCGCAAAGTGGCTCGAGCTTCGCAGCCGATGCTGCTGGACGTCTTTTTAGAGCAGTATGAACAGCAGTATGCGCAGGCAAACAAGATTGAAGGATCAGCAATTTTCTTTGTGCGTGACATACGGGCTGTACAGGCGTATGTGGTCCAAACCATGTTTAAAAACAACATTATTTACGAAGACAACATTTTGGTTTCCGTTATCACGCGTGATGATCCTTTCGGGGTCATAGGTTTCTTCAAAGGCCACTTAGCCCCTGGCTTTCGCGTCTTTGAGATTCATATGGGTTACATGGAAATGTTGGATATCGAAAAGATCCTGCACAACGCAGGCATTGAAGCTCGTGTAATGTTCTACGGGCAAGGCGAAATCGTCACCAAGCACGTGGTTTGGAAGATTTTCTCGCTCATCAAGCGCATTTCCCCTTCCTTTGTGCAGTTCTATAAGCTGCCTGCCCACAAACTGCATGGCGTTGTTTCTTCGGTAGAGATGTAGGCGTAATTCACGATGTCTTCCTGAATTAATTCTCATTTGATAGCAACTAACTGGCAAGGACGTTTTACTGAAGATAGAGCGTTTGAATCAGCTGTTTTCTATGGAACGAAGGGGAGGCGGGATATGAAATGGTCGCGCATGACAAAGCTGGTTTTTTTGGTCTGTGCATGCTTCATTGGACAGCCTGTCCTACATGCATGTACTCTTACCCCCGTGATCGAAACAGCTTCACATGAATCAGATTCTGAAGATGGCAGCACTGCGGTGCAAGTGGGCGACCGCTCTCCGCTGAGTACTGCGATGCGCCGGGGCTCCCCAGATCCTGTTGCCGCTGTTAACCTTTCTCCCTTGCATGCGGCCATTGTGAACCGAGATTTAGAGCAGGTTGTTATTGCGCTGGAAGCACACAATTGGTTGCAGGAGCGTGATGCCGACGGTAACACATTGCTGCATGCTGCAGTCATGGCGGCTGTGCATTTTGGCTGTCTCTCTGTTGATGACAGTGGCAATGACCGTATTGTGATGGCGCTGATCGACGCCGGCGGCGATAGATTGATGCATGAGGAAAACG
>RGUK01000241.1 GCA_010027825.1 bacterium | reverse complement strand
TTCACTTCTGATTAACTATCCTATTAATCTAATTACTTTTATTCCTCATCCACCTAAGAGCTAATGCCAATATGATCTCGGTTTACCCCTTGGACAAACTATGACAATCAATCAAAAATTCCTTACCCCGGTTTCATCTTGCTTAAATCAGGTCTTATCTTTACATAATAATCATTATCAGACGCAAACATTATGCCATTTTTCAGCCTGCAACCCCGCTGCTCCCCACCTGCGAGCAAAGCTATATTTCTATTTGTAAATCTTAAGGTTGGGTGCTAGATGCCTGCGCGCTGGGCATAGGTCTGCGTGTTCCACAGTCCGCATAGGGCCACGGCTAGCGCATCTGTTGCATCGGCACGCTCAACTGACGGCAAGGCTGAAAGGCCGGGAAATATCCGCGTCATCATGCTTGCCACCTGTTCCTTGCTCGCCCCACCAAAGCCTGTCACCGCCATTTTCACTTCCCGCGGCGCAAACTCAGAAAGCACCGCCCTGTGCTGATCAGCAAGCAAATAGAGAATGCCGCGCAGATATCCCAACTTAAGGAAGGTTTGTGCATTTTTTCCTAGAAACGAGGTCTCAAGAGCAATGTGAGTAACCTGATGCCGAAGGATTTTCTCTTGAAAGAAGGCATAGAATTGCCCCGTTCGCTGTACCAATGAGTGCCGAGGACTCATCTTCAAATATCCGCAATCAAGCACGCTGACGCGTTGACTTTTCATCACTAGGGCAAAGCCCGTTACCGAAAACCCTGGATCAACCCCCAAAATGATCTGCGCTTCTTGCTTAACCTGCATAATCTCTCTCTTTCCATGCTAACTTCGCCCCTGGTAGGAGCAAGTTTCCACGATACGGCCACTTTTTACAAGTAAAAAACCACCATCCGACCCGCGGTGCCTCAGTTTTTGGATACCGCTTATCTATGTCAAAAGCATTGATTTAACGCCGCTTTTACTGTTAAATTTATAATAGGATATTTTATTAATGGTGCTTGCCATGGAGGATTATTATGAAGCACCTTTTTTCTAAAGTGATGGCGGCCGCCATGCTAGTCGCTGGCCTGGGCGTCAGCCAGGTAACAGCAATCACTCAAGCAGATATAAATAGCGCTGTTGCCACTGCTCAGCCAATTTTAGCGCTAACCAGAACACTGACGGCTCAAGAGAAGGCAACGTTGGAAAACGCTGGCACTACCATTATGAATGGTTACCCCGCATCCCCCGGCATTACCTACCCTTCAACTGTCATTCAACAATTAGCCGCCGCAAACGTTAAAGCGGTCCTTTCTCCGCTGGCTTACTGCCTGGAACTAGCCGGCACCAACGACGCGGCTGCTGCACAAGCCCAGAAAGATCTGAAAGCTGCCGCAGCTATCAATCCATCAAACGGATTGGTCGCCTTTCTTAACAATCCTTCCCGTCTACAGGCACAGTTTGGCCAAAACGGTCTCTCGCTGGCGATAAGTACGGTCACCTTCACGGTATATGATGGCGCTGGCACCGCGCTGGGAAGCTTAACGAAGACCTACAACAAAACGCTTACCCCAACACGAAGCAGCATGCCACTCTGTTCAGCCCTAACTAACCTAGTTCTGAACAATCCAAGCGCAGCCTCGTACACGATTTCTGTCGGGAAAATAAGCCAAGTTGGTCAGGAATGGTTCCCGTACGACGAGATGTATGAAAATATGACGTATGCCTATGTTGGATTTGCAGCAACTGCTGCTCAAAAAGTTGCGATGCGTCAAAACAGTTCTGACAATCTCGTCTCACCAATTTCATTCGTTATAGACGTATCGCTGGTTCCTGGCGCAGGTGCACAGATTATCAACCCTGTGACGCAAAAGGTTATCATTGATTACGGTTATGCAAAGCAAACTGCTCAATAGGCAAATTGACTAGGACGGAGGGGGAAGGCGCGACTTCCCCCTTTTTAATATGTTTTACTCGGTTATGCTGGCAAATCTTCAAAGCGCGTGATCTCGCCATGAAACCGGACCGGAAACGACCCTACCGGACCGTTACGTTGCTTACCGATAATGACCTCAGCAATATCCGGATGTTCAGTCTGTGGGTTGTACACCACGTCACGGTAGATGAAAAATATTAAATCGCCATCCTGTTCTATCGCACCCGACTCCCGCAAATCAGATAACATTGGCCGCTTGTCCATACGATTTTCTAGCGAGCGAGATAGCTGCGACAATGCTAGCACAGGACAATCAAGCTCTTTGGCAAGCGCCTTAAGGGCACGGGAAATAGAGGAAATTTCTTGCGTTCTGTTTTCATGGCGCTGGTGGGAATTGATCAACTGCAAGTAGTCGACCACAATCAATCCTATCTGCTCCTGAGCCTTAAGTTTGCGCGCCTTGGCTCGCAGCTCCATGATGTTAATCGACGGTGAATCATCAATGAAAATTTTCGCTTCAGCAAGCCGCGCTGCCGTGTTTGTCAGCCCCATCCACTCTTCTGGCCCCACCTGAGCATTTCGAATCTTTTGATGAGGAATTTGTGATTCAGCAGAAAGCATACGAAGCACGAGTTGCTCGGCCGACATTTCAAGCGAGAAAATGGCCACAGGGCAACCGGCATGCCATGCTTCCAGGGCGATGTTGAGCGCCAAGGCAGTTTTGCCCATCGACGGACGGGCAGCCAAAATAAGCAGGTCACCCCGCTGCATCCCGGACGTCATGGTGTCGAACTGCTTAAAGCCCGTGGTGATGCCCGTGATACCTTCCTGCGAGGCCTTAACCTGTGCCAGCTGTTGAAACGTTTTTTTAAGGACTTGGTCAAGGCGCACAAAAGTGGGCGCTGCCAGTTTGTTAGAAATCTGAAAGATCTTTTGTTCGGCAACATCAAGCACCGTATCGATCTGCTCAATGTTTTGATCATAGCAGGAACTGATGATGCTGGCGGCAGAATGAATCAGCTCACGCAGCATTGCCTTATCTTTGACGATACGGCCGTGCTGAGCTATCAGCCCCATGGATGGAATGTCTTCCTGCAATTCCATGAGGTATTCTATGCCACCAACCTCTTCCAGCTGTTTCTTTTTTGCCAAATAATCTTGGAGCACCAACAAGTCGCACTTTTGACCCGCTTGTACCAAATCGACAATTGCCTGAAAGATGTGCTGGTGTTGCTTTGCGTAAAAATCCTGCGCACGCAAAATATCAGTCACCAAAGTCAAATTCTGGTCATCTAATAAAATTGCCGAGAGCACTGCCTTTTCAGCTTCAATGCTCGTCGGCAAATTTTTACCTAGAATATGCTCGGTGCTAACGTGTTCTTTGCGACGCAGATAAGTCCCGGGTGCAACGTCAGCCATACAATAACTTAATTAAGCAGCCTGTTTAAGCGCTTCAATATTACGGGTGCCATCTACATGCTTATCACGCTGCCATGCTCGCATAGCTAACAT